>NZ_JASZYM010000017.1:0-135571 GCF_030317005.1 Variovorax sp. J22R115
CGGCACGTTCGCGTTCGCCAAGTCGGACTTGACGCCTACCGGCCGCACCCGCATCGACAACACGCTCGCGGAGCTCAAGGCCTCGGGCATCCGGCTGCGCGCGATCTCCATAGTCGGGCACACCGACCCGATCGGCAGCGCCGAGTTCAACCAGCGCCTGTCCGTGGCACGGGCCAACTCCGTGCGCGACTACCTGGTCGCCCAAGGCGTTCCGGCCAACATCATCACGACCGAAGGCCGCGGTTTCTCGGAGCTGAAGGTCACAGAAGCCGATTGCAGAGCCCAGGGCAAGGCCAGGAACCGCACTGCGCTCATTGCCTGCTTCGAGCCGAATCGCCGAGTGGATATCCGCGCCACGGGCGAGCAGCCGGGCTAAGGGTGCGCTACTGCCACCAAGACGACGTGATAGTCGCCTTGGTGGCCTGCGCACGGCGCGCGTAGGGGGACGGAAAGAGCGGCGCCGCTCATGCGTCCTTCAACGCGTACAGTCCAGCGCCTTGGCGCAAATGGCGTGCCATGCCGTCGCCTCAAGAGACATCAACGAAGCCCAGTCGATCCGGCCCGAGCGCGAAGGGTGCTTCCCGAACCCGAAGAACTGCCCTTGCTTTCTGGCGATTCCCTTGCTTGCGGCAACGTCGATTCCATGACTCATCAGGTTGGCATCGCGCCAGTACCTGGAGTTCATCAGCAGCTTGAATTCTTCCAGGCTGGCAGCGGCGTAGTGAACACCGCCGCGAAGTACGTCGAGCTTCTCGACGTTTCCTTCGGGCCTTTGAAAAAACAGGTCGCCAAAGGCTGATGCGCCGAGCGGAATGACTTTCCCGGTGATGCTCTTCGGCCACATGCCAAGCAGGGATTCGACATCGAGATCGGACGCATGGACGAAGAGGGCGGTTGCAGTGTGCCGGTTCATCAGCAAAATCTAACCGGGCAGCACGTTTTCAACACTAGGCCTAAAGTTCTGTAGGACTGCTGCACGCAGGGGCCGGTCCCGCCACAATGCTGGCACGGATGCATCAACGCACAGGGATCTTCATGACCACTCGTCGCACCATCGTGACCTCGGCAGCCTTGCTCGCCCCCGCGTCCGTGCTGAGATCTGCTCTGGCGGAGAACGCCGACGCTCCCAAGGAGGCGGACTTCCTGTTCGTGCAGACAGCCAGGAGCATGACCTATGACAGGGCAACTGGACTGCTGACGCTGAAAGCGGTGAGCCCGATCACCGTGTTCTTCACCGATCGTCCCGAGCGCATCGCTGGAAACATGAAGACTGCGGATTTCGTCCCGTTCTGGAGCAAGGGCAAGGAAAGTTTTCTGTCGGACCCGCCCAATGCCGATATCTCGATGGTCGAGGGCAATTCGCTGCACCAGGTCGTGGTCGTGCTGCAGTCGCCTGCTCTCAAGCGCGACACGCTGTCCTACACGATCAGGGTTCTGAAGGGCAAGGTTCCCTCAAAGGGCGCCGATGTCTCCGTCTTCATCGACGTCATCGGCATGCCGTTGACGCCCTTGTCGTATGCCGGGGTTGCGCGGCGCGCATACCGCCGGGCGGTCATCTCCCGCTAAGGCGACCGGCGGCGAAGCGGATTTCGCCTGCCGCGGGCGCTGAGCGGCTGAAAACGAAGCGCGCTTCGCGCCGGGCGGCTCCAGACGCCCCGAAAGCGGCACTTTCCGGCTGGCACGGCCTATGCGGAAGCAAGGCCAGTTCCGCCAGAAAGGCCGACCATGAACCGGATGCTGTTGGGCTACAGCCCTGACTTCGATCTCTTCGAGGACGCCCGCGCCACAGGGCCGGCGACGGCTCGCGCAAGCCGCAAGGCCGTGACGTTCGACACCGAGTCCGCGGGCCTTGCCGCCGAGCTGCTCAACGCCGCCAGCGGGCAGCACCTGTCCACGACGCTGGGGCGCATGGTGCGCGCCCACGCGCCGCACGATGCAGTCGCCCGGGCAGCGGCCGAGCTTGTCTCGCTGCTGCGTACCGCGGCCCGGCAGTCGCTGCCGCTGGTGGCCGGCGCGACCGCCCGGCAGGCCGGCACGACCTACAAGCGCATGGGCCGCTTCTTCGGCATCGAGCTCGAAGGGCTGTCGCCCGAGGACCAGGAATTCGAGTTGGCGCGCCGCTTCGCGCAGTTGACGCGTGAAGCCGCTCACCAGCTCGCCATCACGCCCGCCGGCCTGTCGCCGGCCGCCGCCGCGCGCTGGGCCGCCCGGCGTGCCGCGCGCCGCTTCGCGCCGGGCTGGACGCAAGTGCTCGACGCGCCCGGCGCGGCGCCTTCCGCATCCGCAGGCCGATGGGCTCGCCACGGCGCGGGCGTGACCGCGCTGAACCCCTGATCCGCAGGGATCACCGCCGAGGCGTTCGCGCATCTTCCGCTTCACCCAAGGAGACCGCTATGCATGACATCGATCGCACCCAGCTGGAGTACAACCCCGAGTCCAGCTACGAATCCGGCGCCTACGAGTTCGGCCAGCAGGAATGGTCGGGCGAGAGTTACGGCGAAAGCTACGGCGAGAGCTTCGAGAGCTACGGCGAGACCGTGCTCGGCGAAGCGGAAGAGGCCGAGCTGGCGAGCGAGTTGCTCGAGGTCACGAACGAGGCCGAGCTGGACCGCTTCCTCGGCAACCTGCTGGGCCGTGCCGCGCGCGCGGTCGGCTCTGCCGTGCGTTCTCCCATCGGGCAGGCCGTGGGCGGCGTGCTCAAGGGCGTGGCCAAGAAGGCGCTTCCGCTGGCCGGCGGCGCGGTCGGCGCCTACCTGGGCGGTCCACTGGGCGCCAAGATCGGCAGCGGCCTGGCATCGGCGGCCCGCAGCGCGCTGGGGCTGGAGGCCGAGTCGCTGGAGCAGGAAGAGAGCGAGTTCGAAGGCGCCAAGCAGTTCGTGCGGCTGGCCGCCGACACCGTGAAGCAGGCCACCTCTGCGCCTGCAGGCGCGGACCCGCGCGCGGTGGCGCAAAGCGCTGCGATCTCGGCCGCCCAGAAGTTGGCCCCTGGACTGCTCAATGCCGCGCGCAGCGCCGCCGGCGGCTCGTCCGGCATGGGCGGCGGCCGCAGCGGCCGCTGGATGCGCCGCGGCAACAAGATCGTGCTCTACGGGGTGTGAGCGATGACCATCAGCCCCTTCGCCGCATGGATGCTCGCCCAGGAGGCGCGCGCCCTGCTCACGCGCCTGTCCCGGGTCAAGCCCTTCGCGCTGCTCGAACCGATGCTGCCGGCCGCCGCGCTCCAGCCCGGCGCGCAGGCCGCGACCGAGCGTTACCTGGTGGCCGGCCGGCGCGAGATGCGCGCGATGGTGCTGGGCCGACCCGCTTGTACTTGCCTTCCTGCACCACCCGAAGCAGCTGGGCCTGCAACGGCGGCGGCAGTTCGCCGATCTCGTCGAGGAAGAGCGTGCCGCGATGGGCCAGTGCAAACGCGCCCTCGCGCGGGTTCATCGCGCCCGTGAAGGCGCCGCGCTCGTGGCCGAAGAATTCGCTGCCGGAGAGTTCGGGCGTGATGGTGGTGCAGTCGACGATCACCATCGCCCCCTTGTCGGCACGGCGGTCGAGGTCGTGGATCAGGCGCGCGATCAGTTCCTTGCCGGTGCCGCTCTCGCCGGTGATCAGCACCGGCCCCTGGGAGAACACGGCCACCTCCACCACCTGCCGCACCAGCGCCCGCCAGGCCGTGCTGTCGCCGACCAGCACGTCGCGCACGCGCGAGCTGTCGACCAGCGCCTGCACCGTGCGCAGGCGAGACAGCCGGGCGCACACCTGTGCGGCGTCGGTCGGCAAGGGGGTCCACCGCATCACGTCGGACGCGCCCGCGCGCAAAAGGGACCAGGCCTCGGCGGCCGACAGCCTGCACGGCGCAACCACCAGCACCAGCACCACCGCGCGGCGGCTGGCCAGGCGCAGCTCGTCGAGGATCCGGTCGTCGATCGCCCCGAGCACCATCAGTCCGTAGTCCTGCGCGTCGGCCGGCATCGGAATCGTCCGCAACCCCGACCGGTGCAGGATGGCCAGCACCGCCTCGCGCGCAGCGGCCGACAGCGGATCGACGAATTGGATCCACGCACTCGGCGACGCGTCGGCTCCATGCATGTCTCCTCCTGTCGAGCGGGGAGATAGTGTGAGCATTCGCTGCGGACGGCGAAATACGACGGAAGCCTGTGATGCGTTGCAGACGCAGTTCGCAAGAGGCGTGACCGCTTGTTACGCCCATGCCCGTGGCGACCGGCGGGCTGGGGTCCAAAGTTTTCATTTCGCACGCGGGCCGGTGACCCGGGGCCGGAATCAAGCCCCCTGGCACGTAGTGCTCGGGGCCTTTGGCTGGGCCGTCGATCTGGCGTTTGGACTACGCCGTAGGTAGCCGGCTTCGCATCCGCTTCGGGGTATTGACGGGGCAAATGCTCATCCGCCGCCATCCAGCAGCTCCGTCGGGATGCCGCTGACGAACTCGGCGAAGTCCTTTCCGCCGATCGAGATGTGGTTGAGCATCGCGGCATGCGCGGCCGCGGCGTCGTTGTCCAGCACGCCCTTGGCGATCGCCGCGTGTTCCAGCGCCGACCGCTTCATGCGGCCCGGCGAGTCGAATCGATTGACCGTGTAGGCCGCGCTTCGCGTGCGCAGCGACCTGATCTGCTCCACCAGCGAACCGTTGCGCGAGGCGGCGTAGATCAGGCCATGAAACCGGTCGTTCGCGATCTGGTATGCGGCCGCGTCGTCTGCCTCGGCCGCCGCGGTGCACTGCGCGATGCTTTCGGCCAGCTCGGCCTTTTCCTGCGGGCGGATGCGCTTGGCGGCGAAGGTGGCGGCGATGCCCTCCAGTTCGCCCAGTAGTTCGAGCAGCTCCCGCAGCAGCACGATCGACAGCCGCGGCACCGATGCCCCGCTGCGCGGGCTGATCACCAGAAAACCCTGCGCGGCCAATTGAAGGATCGCCTCGCGAATCGGCGTGCGCGACACCTCGAAGCGCTCGCTCAGCGCGCGCTCGTCCAGCGGATGGCCCGGCTGCAATGCGCCGACGGACAAGTCACGAATGATCGATTGCCGCACGGCCTCGCCGAGTGTCGCCGTGGGGGCTCCCGGCATCTTGGTGTTTTGCATATTTATCCGATGTTCTGGTATATTTTAAATCATCAAAAATATTTTAAGAGACAAGCCGTGCACTTTTCACTCCCCAAACTGGCCGCCGCAGCGGCAATCGTAGTTTCTTCGGCGGCTGTGTTGCCTGCCAATGCGCAGGAGCCGTGGACGCCAACGCGGCCGGTCCGTCTCGTGCTCGGCTACACGCCCGGTGGCGCGGCCGACGCGGTGGCGCGCGACCTGGCACCGGCCATGGAGAAGGTGCTCGGCCAGCCGGTGGTCGTCGACTACAAGCCGGGCGCCGGCGGCGCGATCGGCGTCGAGACCGTTGCCAGCGCGCCGGCCGACGGCTACACGATCGGTCTGGCCGACGTCGCGCCGCTGACCATCATTCCGAATGCGCGGAAAGTCAGCTACGACCCGATGAATGGTCTGAGCTACATCGGCGTCGTCTCCAAGGCGCCGATGGTCATCCTGGTGAATCCGTCTGTCCCGGCAACGAATCTGCCTGAGCTGCTCAAGCTCGTGCGTGCCGACCCGGGCGGCGTTTCCTATTCCACTTCGGGCCTCGCCACCATCCACCAGATGTCTGCCGAACTGCTCGGCGCCAGCACGGGGACGACGATGCTGCATGTTCCGTACAAGGGCGCCGCGCCGGCATTGACGGACCTGCTGGCGGGCGCAGTGA
Source organism: Variovorax sp. J22R115 (assembly GCF_030317005.1). Taxonomy (NCBI): domain Bacteria; kingdom Pseudomonadati; phylum Pseudomonadota; class Betaproteobacteria; order Burkholderiales; family Comamonadaceae; genus Variovorax; species Variovorax sp. J22R115. Next base: position 5,750 of record NZ_JASZYM010000017.1, read on the forward strand.
AGGTTTCCTTCTCGACTATCGCACCCGCAGTCCAGATCGTGAAGAGCGGCAAGGCGCGAGCCATCGCCGTCACGTCCACCAAGCCGGTGCCGGCCTTCCCGGGCGTCAAGACGGTCGCCGAACAAGGCGTGCCGGGGTACGACGCGCAGGGCTGGTTCGCTCTCGTGGGGCCCAAGGGCATGCCGCCCGAGGTCGTGCAGCGGCTCAACGTGGCCCTGAACTCCGCGCTGAACACGCCTGCGCTGCGCGACAAGCTCCTGAGCCAAGGCAACGACGTCGTGCCTTCCACGCCGGAAGCTGCGAGCGAGCTGGTCAAGTCCGACCTGCAGAAGTGGGGCCGCGTCATCCGCGAGCAAAACCTGCACTTCGACTGATCCGCTGCCCTGACACCCTCCAATCACCATCGACCAGGAACCCGTATGTCCACAGTTCTCGAATCGCCTCCCGTCTCCCCTGCTTCGCCGCTGCTCGAAATCGAAGGCGCGATCGCGACCATCACGCTGCGCCGCCCGGCCACCCACAACAAGATCGAGCCCGAGGATCTGCCGGTGCTGCGCGGCTACCTGGCCGACCTCAATGCCAACAAGGCGGTCCGGGTGATCGTGTTCCGGAGCACGGGCAAGAGCTTCAGCTCCGGCTTCGACCTGGGGCACCTGGGCAAGGCCGCCAACAGCACCGACAACGCGTTCCAGACCTTCACCGACGAGATCGAAAACGCGCGGGCCGTCACGATCGCCCGCTTGCACGGCCCCGTGTACGGTGGCTCCACCGACCTGGCGCTGTCGTGCGACTTTCGCATCGGCGTCACCGGTATGCGGATGTTCATGCCGGCGGCACGGCTCGGCCTGCACTACTACCCGCACGGTATTCGCCGCTGGGTGTCGCGCCTGGGCCTCGGCCCCGCCAAGAAGCTCTTCCTCACGTCGCGGCCGATCCAGGCGGAAGAAATGCTCCGCATCGGCTATCTCGATGCGCTGGTGGAGCCCGCGCAACTCGATGCCGAGCTGAAGACCTGGACCGATGACTTGCTCGCCCAGGCACCGATCCCATTGGCGTCGATAAAGGCCACGCTCAACGAGGTCGCGCGCCAGGAGTACGACGAGGCGTCGGCGCATGCGGCCTATGCGGCCAGCCTGAAGACGCGCGACATCGGCGAGGCCCTCGCGGCGTTCGCGGAGAAGCGCGCACCCGTCTTCACCGGCACCTGAGAAACGAAACGCGATGAATCCACAAGCCAAGGACCTGCCGCTGGCAGGCGTTCGCGTCCTGGAGATGTCCCAGATCATGGCCGGCCCTATCTGCGGCCTGATGCTGGCCGACATGGGCGCCGAGGTCATCAAGGTCGAGAAGTTTCCCGCGGGCGACGATGCTCGTGGCTACGCGCGGCCCGGCGATCCGGGTCTCGCTCCGGGCTTTCTCATGCTGAACCGCGGCAAGCGTTCGATCGCGATCGACATTCGCCAGCCCGCGGGCCAGGCGATCATCAAGCGGATCGCATCCAGCTGTGACATCGTCACCGAGAACTTCCGCCGCGGGAAGCTCGATGCGCTGGGTCTGGGGTACGAGCACCTGCGCGAGGTCAATCCCAGGCTGGTCTACACCTCGATCAGCGGGTACGGCCCGAACGGCCCCATGAGCGACAACGGCGGCTTCGACCTGGTGCTGCAGGCGTTCTCCGGGTTGATCAGCGTGACCGGCAGCATCGACGGCGAGACGGCCAAGCCGGGCAACTCGGTGGCCGACATCAACGCCGGCATTCTGGCCGCGCTCGGCAGCCTCACGGCGTACATCAAGCGGCTGCGCACGGGCGTCGGCAGCAAGGTCGAGACCTCGCTGCTCCAGGCGTCGCTGCAGCAGATGTACTGGTTTGCGGCCGCGTACTTTCACGACGGCACCGTGGCCAGGCCCATGGGCACCTCGCACCCGCTGATCGCGCCGTACCAGACCTTCCGATGCGGCGAAGGCGCCATTGCGCTCGGCGGCGGCAATCAGGCCAACTGGCGCCGCATTGCCGAGGTGCTCGGCCACCCCGAGTGGCTTGCGGATGAACGCTTCACGACGGGTCGCGACCGGCTGGCCCATCAAGCCGTGCTTGCAGGGCTCATCACGGAGGCTCTTGCCAGCCATCCTGCTGGTCATTGGGTCGAGGTCTTCGACAAGGCCGGCGTTCCGGTCGGTCCGGTGCACGACGTCGGCCAGGCGATGGATCACGAGCAGTCGCGCGCCATCTCGATGGTGGTCGATGTCGACAGCCCGAACGGAGGCACCATGCGTTCGCTCGGCCTGCCGATTCATTTCGATGGCGAAGCGCCGTGCGCCCGGTCCGCGGCGCCGACGGTCGGGCAGCAGACGCGAGAGGTGCTGAAGGCATTCGGCTACGGCGACGGCGAAATCGCGGATCTGCAGGCTGCAAAGGTCATCGCAACCCTCGATTGAGCCAGTCGGCGCCGCCGCCCGCATCGGCAAGACCATGTTGCTGCAACAGCTATCACGCTACGTGATACTTGCTACATGCATGACTGGCTGGTCCTTACCGCATCGCTCCCAACCTCTCCGAGTGGCTTGCGTGTTCGCATCTGGCGCTCGCTCAAGGCGACAGGATGCGCAACCCTGCGGGACGGTGTCTACATCCTCCCCTCCAATGCAGCGTCGGCGAGCGAACTGTGGGCCATCGAGAGGGCCATCCAGCAGGGTGGCGCTGACGCGCACATGCTCGTTCTCAAGGCCCGCGATGAAGTGCAGGAAAAGACGTTCCTCGGCCTGTTCGACCGGTCCGAGCCATACGCCGACTTTGCGCAGACGCTCAAGGAAACCCGAAAGGCGCTGAAGTCCACCGAAGAGGCAGACCTGCGCAAGTCGCTGCGCGCACTGGACCAGCAGTACCGGGCCATTCGCGCGACGGACTTCTTTCCTGGCAAGGCGGCCGCAGCGGCGGCGGCTGGCCTGGAGACCTTGCGAGCGGAGATCGAGCAAAGGTTGTCCCCCGGCGAGCCGATGGCCGCATCGGGGTCGATCGAGCGGCGCCAACGCGAGTCCTTCCAGGGACGGACGTGGGCCACGCGCAAGCGGCCCTGGGTCGACCGGCTTGCCACCGGCTGGCTGATCCAACGCTTCGTCGATTCATCCCCGCGCTTCGTCTGGCTGGCGGACCCAGGGAAGCGTCCGAAGGGCGCCCTCGGCTTCGACTTCGATGGTGCGACGTTCACGCACGTTGGCGACAAGGTCACTTTCGAGGTCGTGGCGCATACCTTCGGGCTCGAAGAGGACCCGGGCATCCGGCGGCTCGGCGAACTCGTGCACTACATCGATGTCGGAGGCATTCCCGTCGATGAGGCGGCCGGTATCGAAACCATCGTCAGAGGCCTTCAGGCGCAGCACGACAAGGACGATGCGCTGCTCGCGGCTTCTCTGCCCCTGTTCGACACCCTCTACGCCGCCATGAAGGAACGCCAGTGACCACGACGACAATCACGGCGGCGCCTGAGCGCCTTGGCTTTGGAGAGGCCCTCGTCTACTGGCTCAAGCTCGGGTTCATCAGCTTCGGGGGGCCGGCCGGGCAGATTGCCATCATGCACGAGGACCTCGTCGAGCGACGCCGCTGGATTTCCGAGGGCCGATTCCTGCATGCGTTGAATTACTGCATGCTGCTGCCCGGACCCGAAGCGCAGCAACTCGCGACGTACATCGGCTGGCTCCTGCATCGCACCTGGGGCGGCATCGTCGCGGGCGTCCTCTTCGTGCTGCCGTCACTGTTCATCCTCATCGGCCTGTCATGGGTCTACATGGCGTACGGCAACGTGCCGGCCATTGCCGGTTTGTTCTATGGCATCAAACCTGCCGTTACCGCGCTCGTGATGCACGCGGCCTATCGCGTGGGATCACGGGCCCTCAAGAACGCATGGCTGTGGGCCATCGCGGTGGCAGCCTTCCTGGCCATCTTCGCGCTGCAAGTGCCGTTCCCGCTCATTGTTCTGGCCGCTGGCGCCATCGGGTACTTCGGCGGCCGATTTGCGCCGGCCAAGTTCACGACCCGAGGCGCTCACGGCAACGCTGGCAACTCGCTCGGCCCAGCGCTCATCGACGACCACACGCCCACGCCCGAGCATGCGTTGTTCACCTGGCGGCGCTTCAGCCGAGTGCTGGTTGTGTGCCTGGCGCTTTGGGCCGTCGGCATCGGGGCCTTGACGGCGCTCTATGGATGGGACGCCGTTCTGACGCAGATGGCGTGGTTCTTCACGAAGGCAGCGCTGATGACGTTCGGTGGCGCCTATGCGGTGCTGCCCTATGTGTTCCAGGGGGCTGTCGAACACTACCAGTGGCTGACCGCTGCGCAGATGATCGATGGACTGGCGCTCGGCGAGACGACACCCGGTCCTCTCATCATGGTGGTCTCGTTCGTCGGCTATGTCGGCGGCTGGACCAAGGCCATCTTCGGCCCGGACGCGCTCTTCCTGTCGGGCGCGGTCGCCGCCGCCGTGGTGACCTTCTTCACCTTCCTGCCTTCGTTCTTCTTCATCCTGCTCGGCGCGCCGTTCATCGAATCGACCCACGGCAATCTCAAGTTCACCGCGCCACTGATTGGCATCACCGCCGCGGTGGTCGGCGTCATCGTGAATCTCGCCGTCTTCTTCGCGTACCACGTGCTTTGGCCGCAGGGACTCGCCGGCCACTTCGAGTGGGCTTCCGCGCTCATCGGCATCGCAGCGGCGGTGGCTTTGTTCCGGTTCAAGGTTGGCGTCATTCCCGTGGTCCTGGCGTCCGGCTTGGCTGGGTTGGCGTTGACATTTCTACGGCCCCTGTTTGCATGAGAGGTTCCCCATGGAAAGTCGAATCCAGGACTTGCCCTTTGAGCCTGCGGCACTGCACGGTCTGTCCGAGAAGTTGCTTCGCAGCCATCACCAGAACAACTACGGCGGCGCGGTCAAGCGTCTGAATGCCATCCGCTCGAAACTGGCTGCCTTGTCGCCCGCGACCATGCCGGGTTTCGAACTCAATGGCTTGAAGCGCGAAGAGCTCGTTGCGAACAACTCCATGCTCCTGCACGAGTTGTACTTCGGCAGTCTTGGTGGAGACGGACAGACGATGACGCCGGCCATGGAACTGGCGCTCCAGGCCAGCTTCGGGAGCGTCGCTCGTTGGCATGAGGAGTTCGTCGCCATGGGCAAGGCGCTGGGTGGCGGGTCAGGCTGGGTTCTCCTCGTGTTTCAACCACGGGACGGGACTCTCGTGAACCAATGGGGCGCCGACCATACGCACGCACTGGCCGGCGGCGTGCCCATCCTCGCGCTGGACATGTACGAGCACGCGTACCACATGGACTTTGGCGCCGCTGCGGGCAACTACGTCGATGCGTTCATGGAGAACATCGACTGGGCCATCGTGTACGAGCGCTATCAGCTTGCCGTGCACGGTGCCAGCGAACCATTCGGTGCCACGCAGGATGAGGTCGCTGGCGCACTGGTGGTCGACGTGCGTCGCGCCGGTGTCGTCAAGGACGCGCCGACTCGGTTGACCGGTGCCGCGTGGCGCGACCCAGCGACCGTCGACAGCTGGGCTGGCGATCTGCCATCCGACCGGGAAGTCGTCGTCTATTGTGTCTACGGACACGAGGTCGGCCGCGCGACCGCACTGCGCCTTCGCGCGGCCGGGGTGCGGGCGCGATACCTGCGCGGTGGCATCGACGGCTGGCAGACTGCTGGTCGCGCGTTGGAACCCAAAGGAGCGACATCATGAAATGGGTCACCCGTGAACGCCCGAAGATCGACCGTATCGCCTGCCCGTGGCTCATTGCACGGTTCATCGACAAGGAACCAGAGTTCCTCTACGTTCCTCCATCCGAGGTGCTCGCGATGGCAGAGAAGACCGGCGCAGTGCCCTACGACATCCCCGGTGTAGAGATGACCCATGTCGGGGACCTATGCAGCTTCGATGCGTTCCTGTCGAAGTACGAACTGACCGACCCAGCGCTCGAGCAAATGGCGGCCATCGTTCGCGGTGCGGATACATCGCGCCTGGATCTGACGCCTCAGTCGCCGGGTCTGTACGCCATGTCGCTCGGGTTGTCTCAGGTGTTCCCTGACGATCACGAGATGCTGGGCCACGGCCTTGTGATGTACGACGCCCTCTATGCGTGGTGCAAGAGCTGCCAAAGCGAGACGCACGCCTGGCCGCCGAAGATGTGAGACCAGGCGCAGGAGCTGCAACAAAAGTTTCATCTTGGATCGTTAAGGTCGGGCTCCCGTCAGCCAAGCCTTCACGATGAAAAATCTGCCCACACCTCCCGCTCCGAACGAGTTCATCGATCCGGACGATCTGGACAACAACCCGACCTCGAACACCAGCCTCCACGAAGTCATCGCTTCGCGCATGCACCGCCGCCATCTGCTGCGCGGCGGCGTCGGCGCACTGACGGCCGCGACGCTCGGCCCGCTGGCGCTGAGCGCCTGCGGCGGCGGAAACGACGGGAACTTCCCCATCGCGCCGCCCGCTCCCGCGCCGGCGCCCGCGCCGCCTGCTCCCGCCCCGGCGCCAGCGCTTGCGGCCGAACCCAAGCTCGGCTTCACCGCCGTGGGCAAGGATCTCGCGGACCGCATCGCCGTGCCGGCCGGCTACACGGCCACCGTGATCTACGCGACGGGCGATTCGATCGACCCTGCCGTCACCGACTACAAGAACGACGGCAGCGACGACACCTTCGGCCGCCGCAGCGGCGACCAGCATGACGGCATGCACTACTTCGGCCTGACCCCCGACAGCAAGCCGTCCCTGTCGAGCACCGAACGCGCGCTGATGTGCATCAACCACGAGGCCATCAACGGCACCGTGATGTTCATGCATCCGAATGGACAGACCAACATCAGCTCCAGCGCCGGTCCACGTCCCGAAGCCGAAGCGCTGAAGGAAGTGGAAGCGCACGGCGCTTCGGTGGTGGAGATCGCCAAGTCGGGCGGCAAGTTCACCGTGGTCAAGAACTCGACCTTCAACCGCCGCGTCACGCCGCGCACGCCGATGGAATTCGGCGGCCCCGCACGCGGCTCCGCGCTGCTCAAGACCGTGTATTCGCCCGCCGGCACCGGCACGCGCGGAATGATCGGCAATTGCGCATCGGGCTACACGCCCTGGGGCACCTACCTCACCTGTGAAGAGAACTTCGCGGGCTTCTTCCGCCGCGGCTCCGTCGACGACGCGAAGCGCAGCGCCAAAGAACTGGTCGCCTTCAAGCGGATCGGTCTCGCGCAAGGCGCCGCCGGCGGTCAACGCTGGTCCACCGTCGTGCCGGCCGACAACGCCGACACCGAATACGCACGCTGGGACACCAGCAGCATCGGCGCATCGGCAGACGGCACGGACGACTTCCGCAACACAGCCAACACCTTCGGCTGGGTGGTGGAGATCGATCCGTACAACCCGGCATCGACGCCCGTCAAGCACACCGCGCTCGGCCGCTTCGCACATGAAGGCGCATGGCCGAGCAACCCGGTGGTCGGCAAGCCGCTGGCGTTCTACATGGGTGACGATTCGCGCAGCGAGTACGTCTACAAGTATGTATCGAAGGCCGTGTGGAGCGCGGCCGACGCGAACCCCGCGGACCGCCTCGCTACCGGCAGCAAGTACCTCGATGACGGTACGCTCTACGCGGCGAAGTTCAACGCCGACGGATCGGGTACGTGGCTCAAGCTCGACCTGAGCAACACCGCCATTTCAGGCAACAGCGCGTACGCCTTTGCCGACCTCGCCGACGTGCTGGTCAATGCACGGCTCGCCGCCGATGCCGCCGGCGCCACCAAGTGCGACCGGCCCGAGTGGACCGCCGTGAATCCGAAGAACGGCGAGATCTACATCACGATGACCGAGAACCCCGATCGCGGCTCGATCGGCACGACCAGCAGCAATAACGTGCCGAACCCGGACGTGGACCCGGCCTTCCCGCGCTACTGGCTCGACAACAAGGGCATCTCGACGCAGAACGCAGCGGCGTCGGTCTCCAGGGGCGACGTGAACGGACAGGTGATGCGCATTCGCGAGAGCGGCAACGACGCATCGGCGACCACCTTCAACTGGGACATCTTCCTGTTCGGCAGCCAGGCCAAGGCGGACGCCGGCCTCGACGACGTGAACTACCAGCAGAACGTGAACCTGTCGGGCCTCTCCGACTTCAACGACTTCTCCAAGCCCGACGGCTGCTGGTTCTCGCGCGCCAGCGGCATCCTCTGGATCGAGACCGACGACAACGCCTACACCGACGTCACCAACTGCATGCTGCTGGCGGCGATCCCGGGCGAATACGGCGACGGAGGCAAGATCGACGTGGTCAACCAGGCCAACGGCAAGCCCGGCGCAGCCGGCACCGGCCCGGTGACCGTGAGCACGTTTGCGGGCAAGAAGATGAACGACACGATCTTCAAGCGCTTCCTCACCGCACCGCTGGGCGCGGAAGTGACCGGCCTGGCCGAATCGCCGGACGGCAAGGCGCTGTTCATCAACATCCAGCACCCGGGCGAGAACACCGCCGCAGCCAACATCGCCACGCCCGCCAAGTACGAAAGCCATTGGCCCGGCAACGGCGCCGGCGTGACCGCCTACGGCTCAGGTGGCAGCACAGCACGCCCCCGCTCGGCAACGGTGATGCTCACCAAAGACGACGGCGGCATCATCGGCCTGTAGTCCAAAGCAGCCGGCGAAGCCAAGCCGCCCCCTCGTGAAACACCGCGGATCCGGCTCAGCCGGTCCGCCGGTGTTGCCCCCCGGCAGGGGGGTGCCCGAGCCACACGAAGTGGGCGAGGCTGGGGGGCGTTCTTATTTAGGCCAAAGCGCCCACAAGCGAAGCGGCTGGTTCATCCGCGCCGCGAAACGGCCCGCGTCGGCACCGGTGCCCGCGAAATAGTCGGCCCGAACCGCGCCGACGATGGCACTGCCCGTGTCCTGCGCCACCACCAGCTTGGCCAGCGACACGGTCGGGCCGGGCGAGGCGAGCCAGACCGGCGTGCCGTAGGGAATGCTGTCGCGGTCCACCGCGATCGAGCGCCCCGCGGTGAGCGGCACGCCCTGCGCACCCACCGGCCCTGAGGACGCATCGACTTCGCTCAAGGGCTCTTCGCGAAAGAACACGTAGCGCGGATTGCTCCACAGCAAGGGCTGCAGCCGCTGCGGGTTCTGCGCCACCCACTGCTTGGTGTCGTCGGGCCACAGGCTGACCTTGGTCGCGCCCTGGCTCACCAACCACTGCTGCACGCTGCGGTAGGGCTGCTCGTTGGTGGCGGCGAAGGCCACGCGCACCATGCGCTGCGAGCCGTCGGGCTCGGTGATGCGCAGGCGCCCCGAGCCCTGGATGTGAAGCATGAGCACGTCGATCGGGTCGGCGAGCCATGCGATCTCGCGTCCGCGCAACGCAGCCTGGGCTTGCGGGAGCGTGTCGATCTCCTGCCGCGTGAACCACGGCCGCTTCGGCACCAGGCCCACGGGCGTCTGGTACAGCGGCACGGTGTTCGTCGCGGTCGGCCGGCGCGTGGCATCGAACACCGGCTCGTAGTAGCTGGTGAGCTTGCCATCGGTCGGTCCCGAGTGCGACTCGACCCGGTACGGCTGCAGACGCTGCATCATCCACTCGCGCTGCTCCACGGTCTCCGCAAGCGACAGCTGGCGCACCTCGCGGCACAAGGGCGCGAAGGCGGCGTTGGGTCGCGTGCAGTTCGACAGCATGGCGACCCAGCCCTCGTGCAATGCATCGTCGTTGAAGCCGGGCAGTTCGGACCAGGCGACAGGCACCCACCGGCTCTTGGGATGTGCGAGCGAGCCGGTGAGCGGGCCCAGGTCGCGCGAAGGGCTCGTGGACGGTGTCGTCGTAGGGGCAGGCGCGTCGGGCTGCCGTGTGCCGGTGGAGCAGCCGGCGAGCGTTGCTACGATCGCGAGCCCTACCAGCCACTGGAGTCCTTTGTTCATGGGTCTGATTTTGCTTGAAGCACTTGGCGCGGGAATCGTGTTCATCCTGATCATCTGGTGGACCATGTTCTCAGGCCGCAAGCGCGGCGAGCTGCATGAAGAGTCCGAGGCCGATGACGATGCAGCGTCATCCGAGGAGCCGCCGCGGCGCGATTGAATTCGCGTAGCTCCATGTCGCTTCGTCATGTCGGCCGGACTCGCGTGCTATTCATTTCATAGCAACAGTGCGAGATTTCGCATGCTTTCCCGGCGCACCGCCGAAATCGGACGTTACACGCGGAAACGCCGGATCGAGCCAATTCGCCTTGGGCGCTCGGGATAATCGGCGCTCTTTTTGTTTTCACGGTCGAAAGGGACTGACACATGAAAAAATTCGTACTCGCCACCGCTGCCGCAGCCATCGTTCTTTCGGGCTGCGCGGGCGGCATGACCGACACGCAACGCAACACGGCCATCGGCGCCGGCGGGGGCGCACTGGCCGGTGCAGCAATCGGCGGCGTGGCCGGCGGCAAGGCTGGCACTGGTGCGGCGATCGGTGCATTGGCCGGTGCAGCAGGCGGCTACCTGTGGTCCCAGCGCATGGAGAACCAGAAGCGTCAGATGGAAGCCGCCACCAAGGGCACAGGCGTTGCCGTGACGCAGACCCCGAACAACGAGCTGAAGCTCGCGATCCCGAGCGACATCTCCTTCGACGTGGGCCGCTCGGCGATCAAACCCAACTTCTCGCCGATCCTCGACCAGTTCGCGAGCGGCCTGCGCAACAACCCGAACGCCGACGTGCGCATCATCGGCCACACCGACAGCACGGGCACCGACGCCATCAACAACCCGCTGTCGGTCGAACGCGCTGCGGCGACGCGCGACTACCTGGTCGCGCGCGGTGTGTCGCCGACCGCATTCCGCATCGAAGGTCGCGGCTCTCGTGAGCCGATCGCGGACAACAACACCGATGCCGGCCGCGCGCAGAACCGCCGTGTGGAGATCTTCGTCGGCGAGCGCTCGCCGGCCTGACCTCAGACCCCTCGAAGCAGGTTGGCCAGTTCGACGGCTGACTTGACTTCCATCTTCTCGAACAGGCGCGCGCGGTGGACTTCCACCGTGCGCACGCTGATCGAAAGCTGCTCTGCAATCAGCTTGTTGGGCAGCCCCTCGACCACGCAACGCATCACGTCGCGTTCGCGCTCGGTCAGCTCATCGATGCGGTGCTTCAGGAGTTGCCGCGTGCGCCGCGCCTCGATGGCGCGCAACGAAGCCCCCAACGCATGCTCGATGCGGTCCACCAGCGCGTTGTCGGAAAACGGCTTCTCGCAGAAGTCGAACGCGCCGCGCTTGACCGCATCCACGGCCGTCGGCACATCGGCATGCCCGGTCAGGAAGATGACCGGCATCGCTTCCAGCAGCCCTCGCTCCTGAAGACGGTCGAACAGCACCAGTCCGCTGGTCCCCGGCATTCGCACGTCGAGCAACAGGCAATGCGGCTGATCGCGCAACGGCTCGTCCGCCAGGCGCGCCTCGAACGCCTCGGCGCTCGCGAAGTTCTCGCTCACCAGCCGACGCGAACGCAGCAGCCAAGCCAGCGCCTCGCGGACGCTGGCGTCGTCGTCAACGATAAAAATCAGCGCGTCAATCAGAGGTTGCATCTTGTGGCTCGCCCCCAGGCTGCGCGCACTTCGTGTCGCTTCGCCACCCCCTGCCGGGGACAATACCGGCAGCCCGGCCAAGCCGGCCCGCGGTATTTCCCAAACAGAGGCCGCCGTGCGGCGCCTCCTTCCAGGAATACCTCAGAACCGGCTTGGCCGGACTGCCGGTATTGCCCCCGGCAAGGGGGTGGGCGGCCACACGAAGTGGGCAAGCCTGGGGGTGTGTCATGTTACCGGTAGCGTGAAACGAAAAATGGTGCCACGCGGCCGCTGGGGTTCGAACATCAGGACGCCGCCGTGCTGCTCGACCACCGTGCGGCACAGGCTCAGCCCCAGGCCCATTCCATCGGGTCGCGTGGTGAAGAAGGGAGTGAAGAGTCTCCCGGCGACCTCCGCGCTGATGCCGCAACCGACATCCGCGACGGAGAACTCCATCCAGCGGCGCGCATCGGCGGCCGTTGCGCCCTCGCCGTCCCGCCCGACGCTGCCCGCGCGCACGACCCTGAGGCGCAGCACGCGTTCCGTCAGCTCGGGCATGTCCATCGCCTGCATCCCGTTGCGCGCGAGGTTGAGCAGCACCTGCTCGACCAGCGTGCGATCGCAGAACACCGGAGGGAGCCGGTCTTCGAGCGCCAGTTCGACGCGAACGCCGAGCTTGCGCGCCTGCAGGCGCACCAGGGGCAGCACCGCGTCGACCAATGCATGCGGCGCGACCGCCTCGCGCGTGCGGTCGCGCCGGCGCACGAAGTCATGCACGCTGCGGATCACCTGGCCGGCGCGATCGGCCTGCTCCGCGATGCGGCGCACCGCCATCGCGACCTCGTCGTGGTCGCCGCTGCGCTGCTGCGAGCGATCGGCGCCCAGCAGGTTGAGCGAGCCGCTGGCATAGCTGGCGATCGCCGCCAGCGGCTGCGTGAGTTCGTGGCTGAGCAGCGAGGCCATTTCGCCGACGGTCGCCAGTCGCGCGCTGGCCTGCAGGCGCTCCTGGCTGGCGCGCGACAGTTCCTCGATGCGGCGCTGCTCGCTGATGTCGATGAAGGCGCTCATCCAGCCGGTCTGGGATCCTTGCGCATTGATCAGCGGCGCCTCGAAGATCAGCACCGGAAAGCGGGTGCCGTCCTTGCGCATGAAGACCGACTCGAAACCTTCGCGCGGCGGCATCGCGCCGGCCAAGCGCACCGCCTGCCGGCGCTGATATTCGTGCGCGAGTTCGGTCGGCCAGTACGGCGCCTCGCCATCGCTGGACATGAGTTCGTCGACGCCGAAGCCCACCATCTCGCAGAACGCGGGATTCACGTAGGTGATGCGACCCTGGAGATCCCGCGCGCGCAACCCCGTGATGACGGAGTCTTCCATGGCCTTGCGGAACGCCAGCGCATCGGCCAGATCGCGCTCCGCGCGCAGCCGTCTTCGCGTGTCGCGCGCGAGCAGAACCAGCACCGACACCAGCGCGATCGAGATCGCCGTGACCAGCGCGGTCAGCATGTTCGGGAACAGATCCGGCACGGCCCGCCAGCCATCCACGCGCAGCATCATGGTGGCGCCCGGCAGGTCGATCAGTTGCTGGGCCGTGAACACGCGCGAGCCCACGCGGCGCGGTGCGCCAATGGCCACGAGCCGGGTGCCGTCGGCTTCGGTAAAGGCGACTTCCTGCCCACGGCTGAGCGTCGGCGCCACGAGTTCGATCAGCGTGTCGCGCAGCGAGTAGGAAGCCACGAGGTAGCCCCCGCCTTCCACCGGCAGGCACAACTCCATCACTTCGAAGCCGGTCCCCTGGGAGAACGGGACGTAGTGGCTCGGCGAATACGCAGGCGCGCCCAGCTTGCGCGCGGCGGCGCAGGCCAGCAGCACGTCGGGTTGGTCCGCACCTCTGCGGGCATCCTCGAACGCGTGCCGGCGATAGGGCGTGTCGACCGCGCCGCGCAGCTGCAGTGCCGCGTCGCGCCATTCGAGCCGCAGCCATTCGCGGTGTTCACGCAGCAAGTCGGCCCCACGCGCTTCCCATTGCTCGCGGTCCACGCCGTTACCAAGCGATGCGCGCAGCGTCTGCGCATTGCGCTGCAGGCCGACGCGCAGGTCGGACACGGCATCGGCCGTGTCGCGATCGAGCACGTTCTGGGTTTGCTCGACCTCGTGTCTACCGGCCAACCACACGACGGTGACGAGCAGCACCAGCACCAGCACGGCCAGCAACACCCACAGGAACCAGCGCCGCCACACGGAGCGCAGGAACCGCAGCCGCGCGAACGCGGGACGGAGAACGCGGGCGACGGGCAGTGGAGGCGAGGACACCGGCGTCAGAGCACGCAGTGGGAGAGCGCCGGCAGTTGCGTGCGCGCCCGCTCGACCCGCTGCGCATCGATGTCGAACAGCACGACGGCCTCATCGACGGCTTGCTGCGCCACCACAGTGCCCCAGGGATCGACCACCATCGACTGACCCCAGGTGTGGCGCCCGTTCTCGTGCGTGCCGCCCTGCGCGGGCGCGACGACCCAGGCGAGGTTCTCGATCGCACGCGCGCGCAGCAGCACTTCCCAGTGCGCGGCGCCGGTGGTGCGCGTGAAGGCGCTGGGCACGACCATCAGTTCGGCACCCTGCCGAGCCAACGCACGATACAACTCGGGAAAGCGCAGGTCGTAGCACACGCTCAGGCCCACGCGCCAGCGATGGCCGTCGCGCGAGGGCAGGTCGAAGCACATGGGCTGCGAACCCGGGGCGATGACGCGGCCTTCGTCGTAGCGCTCGCGGCCGTTGTCGAAGAAGAACAGGTGAATCTTGTCGTAGCGCGCGACGCAGGCGCCGTCTGGCGCATAGACCAGCGAGCTGTTGAACACGTGGCTGTCGTCGTCCGTCTCGAGCGGCAACGTGCCGCCGACGATCCACAGCCCGAACTCGCGCGCGGCATCGGCCAGGAAGCTTTGCACCGACCCCGCGCCAGCGGTCTCGCGCAACGCGAGCTTGTCGGTGTCGCGCGCGCCCATCATGCAGAAGTACTCGGGAAGCACGGCGAGTTCGGCGCCTGCCGATGCCGCCTCGGCCAGCAGCGCATGGGCACGCGCCAGGTTGGCCTCGCGTGCGATGGCCGACACCATCTGGATCGCTGCGACTTTCATGGCGAATCTCCTTGTCTTTGTCCTTGGGGTTGTTCTAGCGCAAGGTGGGCACTGCCGGTGGTGTGCTCAGGGCCTCGGGCGTCGAGCGTCGCGGCATCCTGGTGATCTTGGGGTCGGTCCAGGTGCCGTCGATCTGGAACTCCTGCGTTGCGGCGGCGACCAACGGCCTGCTCAACACCATCTGCGCGAGGAAGGCGCCGATGCCGATGGCCGGGTTGATGGCCGTCGCGACCAGTGCCGCCGTGCCCGCGCTGATTTCGGGCACCACGACGACGCGGATGTTCTGCGTCTCGCGCGCGAGGTCCGCGGAGCCGTCCATCAGCACGGCGGCATTCACGCCTTTCATCTGCAGGTTGTTGGTGGACGCCACGCCCTGGTCGATCCTGACGTCGCCGCGCAGGAAGTCGAAGGCAAAGCCCTGGCTGAAGACATCGCGGAAATCCAGCGTGAGCCGCCGCGGCAGGGCCTGGAGGCTGAGCACGCCGAGCAACTTGGCCATGCCCGGGTCGGCCTTGAGGAACTGCCCCGTTTCGACGTTGATCTGCAGTTGTCCGCTCAGGCTCGGATAGTCCAGGGAGAAGGGCGATCCGGTCCACTGCACATCGCCTTCGAGCCGGCCGCGCCCGCGCCGCACGACGTCCTTCATGCCGAATCGCGTGAGCAGCGCGCCGGCGTCGGCGATCTCGAGCTTGAAATCCATGCTGGTGCGACGCTGGTCGCGCCCGGTCACCGGGGTGCTGCCGGCCGGCGCTGCCCAAGTGCCCTGCGCGGTGAATGTGGCATCCGGATTGATGAGGGCCAGCCGGTTGAGCCGCCATTCGCGACCGGCGCCGCCGCGGTTGACCGCCTCGATCTCGGCCCGTCCGAGACGATGCCCGAACAGTTCGAAGTCCTCGACGGCGATGTCGAGCGCGGGCAAGGTGCTGGGCTGTTCGTCCAGCAGCGACTCGACCGCCGTGGCTTCGCTGCGTGCAATCTTGAGCCGCGCAAGCCGCGCGTAGAGGCGCCCCGCCTGGTCATGCCGGTATTCGGCGTAGCCGCTGAGTTCGGTGGCATCGACGTTGGCCCGCCAGAGCTGGCCCTCGCGCGTGCCGCCGAGCACGACGTTGTGCAGTGTCCGGCCGCCCAGCACGAGTTCCTGAGCGCGCAGCGCGATGATGGTGGGCAGGTAGGAAAGCGCGTCGACCGCGCCGTCCGGCGTGGCTGCCGTCTCGGACGCCTTGCCGGTCGCCGCACCGAAGATCGACTGCCACGCACCCACGTCGAGCCGCGTGAAACGCAGGTTCGCGAAAACGCCGCGCTCCGGCGGGGCCGCCGATTCCCCGGCCGCCAGGCCGATACCGATGCCGCCGCGCAGCACGCGCGCCTCGGCGCCGGAGATGTCCCGCACATAGATCACCGAGGCGGCGCGGCCAAGCTCGACCGAGATCTGGTCGTGGAGCACCGGAGACGCAGACCCGGGTCGTGCTTCGCGCAGCACGACCTTCTTCTCCACGCGCAGCGGCATCGATTCGTCGGCGGCCTTGGTCAGCGGCGGGGGCAGTTGCAGTGCGAGTCCTTGCAAGGTGCTGGTGACCAGGAATTCGGTCGCGCCGTCACGCACCGAGAAGTTGAGCGCGTAGGGCGTGCTGCCAGTCGTGTTGGTGGCAAAGCGCGCGAGCCAGTCGACCTCGCGCGCCGCGCGCAGGCCATCGGCGGTGACGGTGCCCTGGACGCGGAAGCTCAGTTCCTGCGAGGCGCTGCCGAAGCGGCCGCTGCCTTCGACGCGCATCGCGCCGCCCAAGGCGCGCGCCTGAACGTTGGCCAACGAGAAGCCGCTCTCGGTGAAGCTCAGCGTGCCCTTTGCCTGCGACAGCGTCGGCGCCTGAGGCGAGAGTTGGATCTCGTTGTCCGACAGCGCAACGCTGGCCTGCACCTTGGATTTGTCCAGAGCTGAGAGCGGCAGTTCGAGCCGGAGTCTGTAGTCGGCATTGCCGGTCGCATGCATGGCCGCGAGGGTGGACTCGGCCTCGCCCGTCAGCGGCGCGCCAGCGCGCAGCAACTCGTCGAGCGGACCCTTGGCCTGGGCGTCGACCTTGAGCAGCGGCGCATGGTGCGCCATGTCGGCGATCTGCGCCTCGGCCTTCGTCACCTCGATGCCGGGCGCGCCGACGATGCGGCCGCGCGCATTGCGCACCAGCAGGCCGGCCCGCTCGAAGACCAGCTCGCCGGACAGCCCGTTCAGCGCGGGCCAGACCACCTTGGTGCCGGGTGTGGGAGGCACATAGGCATACGTGACGTCGGCCACTCGCGCGGTGATGCGGAAGTCGCCGTGCTTCGGGTCCATGAAGGGCATGTCGTGCAGATCGCCCTTGACCTTGAAATCGACGCTGCTCGCGGTGCCCTTGGTGACCGCATCGCGCACGTAGTCGCGCGTGTGCTTGGGAATGTGCAGCGGCAGGTAGCGATAGACGCGTGTTCCGTCGGCGCGCGTGAGCTTGCCCTGAAGGTCGAGCACGCCCGGATAGCGCGCGGCACTGCGCGACACGGCGGGATCGCTCGTGCGCCAGGTGGCCTGCGCCTCACCATCGGCATCGACGTTGGAAAAGCGCAGGTTCGAAAGCTGAAGCTGCACCGCCTCGCCGTCGAGCTTCCACTGGAGCTGCGTGGAGAGCTGTTCGATCGGAACCACCGCCTCCTCGAACACGCCCGGCAAATCCAGCGCGCCCTTCGCGATGGACAGCGCCGCGCTGCCGCCGGCCTGGTTCGCGTCGAAGTCGATGGTGGCGCCACGCACGCCGGGCGTTCCCACGGGCACGGGCGGCGGCTCGGTCGCTGCTGCGGCCGTCGCTCCATGGGCCGGTGCTGCCGGACGCGAACCGTTCCGGCCCGCGGCGGGCGCTTCGGCTGCGCGCGGCGTGGCATCGGCGTGCTCGCCGGGCTGCGAGGCGATGCCGAAATTGCTCATGCGGCCGCGCAACTGGTATTTGTCGGGCGCACCCGCCGAGCCTTGCCAGCTCGCATCGATGTGCTCGACCAGTCCCTGCGGCTCGTACGACTCGATGAGCTTGCGCGTGGCATCGCCGAGCGGCAGGCGATCGGCGATCAGCGCGATCGCTGCGAGGTCGAGACGGTCCGCGCGCACCGCGCCGCGCTCGGGCACGCGCCCCTTGGCGGGCGTGTGCTGGAACCACAGGTTGCCGCCGGGCCAGCGCATGCCGTCGGAGGTGTCGAACTGCAGGTTGGTGGTGGAAAACTCCAGCGTCTCGTCCGTCATCTTGCCGGCGAGGCGCCCGGTGACGCCGCGCAGGACCAGCGGTTGGCGCCCCTTGGCAAACGAGACGTCGATCTTCGCCAACGCCAGATCGGACACCGCGCCCGTGAGCTTGCCGTCGTTGACGTCGGCCCACAAGCGCATGCCACCGCTGCCTTCGCGGATCCGCGCATCGAGGTCCACGTAGCGGCCGAGCCTCGTGACGTCGATGTACGGCAGGTCGGCGTACAACTGGCCGTCCCACGTGCGCCAGTTGCCACTGCGGACCGACAGGAGCGGTTGACGGAACTTGCCGCGCAGCGTGAAGCGCTCGCCCCACCCAGCAGGCGGCGTGGCATCGAGCCGCATCGAATGGCTCCGGCTGCCGTTGCGGGCGACGAACTCCACGTCGGTCAGCAGCAGCGGGGTCGTCTTGCGCAGGTCATCGCTCCAGCGCACCGTGCCGCCCCGGACGACCACCTCGCGCTGGGCGAAGAACCAGTCGGCGCCGTCGCCTCCGCCGGTGGTGTCGGTGGACATATCGAGCCCCGCCACATGCAGCTTGCCGAGCGCATCGCGCCGCACCTCGACCTCGGGCTTTTCTATATAGAGCTGCTCGAAGCTCAGGTTCCACAGCGATCGCGGCGAGACGCTGGCGACCACACGTTCGAGCCGCAGCGCCTCCTGCTTGCGGGCGTCCTGCAGCACCACGTCCCGCAGTTCGACGGTAGGAAAGATGCTGCCCGAGCGGGCGGCGATGGAGCCGATGAGGACCGGTACGCCGATGGCGCGGGTGGCCTGCGCCTCCAACGCGACGCGGTAGTCGCCGATTCGCGGCACAATCCAAATGTGTAGGACAACGACGGACAGCGCCAGCAGGAGCCATGCACCGAGCAACAAACCCAACAACCAGCGCGCCGTCACAGCGGTGATCTTGAGCAGACGTGAAGGGGAAGACGTCGTGTCGTTCATTGAGGATCGCGCTGTGGCAGGAATTATGACCGCCAGCTCCCACCCGGGTTCCACCGACGCCATGGCGCATCGGTCGCCACCGGCATCCAACTCGCCAGCGCCACTGTCCGCCTATTCGCGCTTCGTGCAGCGGCTCAGGCGTCGCTACGCGGGCGAACTTTCATTGCTGCCGCCGGGCGAACCGCTGAAGGCGCACATCGCCGAAGCCTACGATGCCCTTCGCTCGCGCGGGGACAATGTGGCGGATTCGCTGCGCACCGTGAGGCAACTGGTGATGGAGCGGCTCATCACGCTCGATTGCGACGCGCAGGCGCCGCTGGCGGTCGTGACCACAGCCGTGACCGAACTCGCCGAATTCGCGCTCGACGTGGCATGCCGCGAGGCCTGCGCGGAGCTCGACGCGCTGCATGGCGCACCGCTCGGCGGCGAGGGCCAACGCGCGCAGCTCTGGGTCGTGGGCATGGGCAAGCTCGGCGCACGCGAGCTGAACGTGTCGAGCGACATCGACCTTATCTACCTGTACGACCACGACGGCGAGACCGCAGGCGATGCCGATGGACGCGCGCGGCTGTCCAACCAGGAATACTTCTCGCGCGCAGTCAAACGCATCTATGCGCTGGTGGGCGACACCACCGAGCACGGCTTCGTGTTCCGCGTGGACCTGGCGCTGCGGCCCAATGGCAACTCCGGCCCGAGCGTGGTCTCGCTCGATGCGTTGGAAGAGTACTTCCAGGTGCAGGGCCGGGAGTGGGAGCGTTTCGCCTGGCTCAAGAGCCGCGTCGTCGCGCCCTATTCGGTGGTGGCCGACCGCTCGGCGCAAGCCCTGCGAGGCGTGGTGCTGCCCTTCGTCTTTCGGCGCTACCTCGACTACAACGTGTTCGACTCGCTGCGCACCCTGCATCGGCAGATCCGCGAACAGGCGGCGCGCCGCAGCGCGGGCCGGCCGGAACGCGCGAACGACGTCAAGCTGTCGCGCGGCGGCATCCGGGAAATCGAGTTCACCGTGCAGCTGCTGCAGGTGGTGCGCGGCGGGCAGTTCCCCGAGCTTCGCACGCGTCCCACGCTCGATGCGCTGCAACGGCTGGCCCGCGCCAATCTCATGCCGCAGGAAACGGCGGATGCCTTGGCCGCAGCCTATGAATTCCTGCGCCGTGTGGAGCACCGCATCCAGTACCTGGACGATCAGCAGACTCACGTGTTGCCGGTCAACGACGACGACGTTCGCTGGATCGCCCAGTCGATGGGCTACGCGGACTGCTGCGCCTTCCTGGCGCAACTCGATGCGCATCGCGAGTTCGTTGCGCAGGAGTTCGACAAGCTGCTCGGCGGCAAGAAGCCCTGCACGAATTGCAACGGCAAGTCCGCGGCCGCGCCGGTGATCGATCTGGCCGACCTGATCGAAGAACTCCCGGAACCCTTTGGCGAGCGCATCAAGGCCTGGTGCGACAACCCGCGTGTCCTGGCGCTGCGCGACGAAACGCGCGCGCGCCTTCGTCAACTGGTGCAACGAACCGGCCAGTGGCTGCGAGAACCCGACAGCGAAGCGCCGGGCAAGATCGGCCACCACGTCGATGCCGCACTGCGCTGGGCCGACTGGATCGAGCCCCTGCTGCGCCGCGACAGCTACATCGCATTGCTGGTCGAGCGGCCGGCGGTGCAGGAGCGCCTGCTGCGCCTGCTGGGCTCCGCCAAGTGGCCCGCGCGCTATCTCATGCAGCATCCGGGCGTGATCGACGAGTTGGCCAGCGACGAGATGCTGTCCGGCCGATTCGTCGCGGCCGAGTTCGAAAGCGAGCTTGAAAGCCGCCACGTCTCGCTGACGCGGACCGGAGAAGCCGACGAGGAGCGCCTGCTCAACCTGCTGCGCCATGCGCATCATGCGGAACTGTTCCGCACGCTCGCGCGCGACGTCGATGGCCGCATCACCGTCGAGCAGGTCGCCGACGATCTGAGCGCCCTGGCCGATTCGGTCCTGCGCGTCACGGCACGCTGGTGCTGGCCGCACCTGCGCAACCCGCATCGGGAGCATCCGCAGTTCGCGATCATCGGCTACGGCAAGCTCGGCGGAAAAGAGCTGGGCTACGGCAGCGACCTCGACATCGTGTTCGTCTACGACGACGACGACGAGCGTGCCGGCGAGGTCTACGCGGCCTATGTGCGCAAGCTGATCAACTGGCTCACGGTGAAGACGCGCGAGGGCGACCTCTTCGAGATCGACACCGCGCTGCGCCCCAACGGCAACTCGGGTCTGCTCACGACCAGCTTCGAGGCCTACGAGAAATACCAGCTCGGCCGGGGCAGCAACACGGCATGGACCTGGGAGCACCAGGCCATGACGCGCGCGCGTTTCGTCCTGGGCGATCCGTCGCTGGGTGATCGCTTCGATCGCATTCGCGACGCGGTGATCACCGCGTCGCGCGATCGCGATGCGCTCAAGGCCGAGATCGTTGCGATGCGCGAGAAGGTGCGCGCCGCACGCCCGGTGAAACCCGACCGCTTCGACGTCAAGCACAGCGCCGGCGGCATGGTCGATGCGGAGTTCGCCGTGCAGTTCCTGGTGCTCTCGGAGGCGAAGACGCATCCGGAGCTGATTCCCAATGTCGGAAACATCGCCCTGCTGCTGCGCGCCGAGGCTGCCGGCCTGCTGCCCGAAGGCATCGGCCAGAACGCGGCGTCGGCCTATCGCGAACTGCGGCGCGTGCAGCACCGTGCACGGCTCAACGAAGAACCGACGCACGTGCCGATGAACTCGCTCGTGGCCGAGCGCGAGGCCATGCTCGCATTGTGGAAGGCGGTGTTTGGCTAAGCGGGGCCTGTCGTCGCAACACGCCCTCGCGTTCGCGGGTGCGATGCTCCTTTTCCTGGCCGGCTGTGCAAGCGGCCCGCGGGGCGGTTCCGGCATCGGGCGCGACGGTGCGGACGCCAGTCCACCCTCGGGCCTCAGCCAGGTGCCGGATGCCGAGCCGCGCGTCGAGTCGATCCGCAGCAGCGGCGGCACGAGCAAGCCTTATGTCGTGCTCGGCAAGTCCTATGTGCCGATCGTCGACGACCGGCCCTTTCGCGAAAGCGGCCTTGCGTCGTGGTACGGCCGCAAGTTCCACAGCCAGTCCACCGCCAGCGGCGAGCCCTACGACATGTACGCGATGACGGCAGCGCACAAGACCCTGCCACTCCCGAGCTACGTGCGGGTGCGCAATCCGGCCAATGGGCGCGAGGTGATCGTGCGGGTGAACGACCGGGGGCCCTTCCACGACGATCGCGTCATCGATCTGAGCTACACCGCGGCGCTCAAGCTGGACCTGCTGCGCGGTGTGGCGCCGGTCGAGATCGAGCGCATCACCAACGCGGACATCCGCGCCGGCGGGTGGCGGCGCGGTAACGTCGATGCGACACAACTGGCGCAGCGTGCGCCGCCCGCCGCATCCGCAGCCTCCGTGCAACCGCCCTCCGCCATGGACAGCGTCTCCGTCCCGGCCGCCTGGACCGCGCCGGTTGCAGCCGCCCCACGCATGGAAACCATGGAAGTCGTCGCGCTGCCACCCATGGCACCGCTCGCGGCGCCAGCAGCGGCGCCACCGAGCGCCTCCCCCATGCCTTCACCCGAAGGCATCGCCTCCGCACCGCCGCCAGGATTCTGGGTACAACTCGGCGCATTCAGCCAGCGCGATGGTGCGGCAAGATTTCAGCAGCAGGTCGCACGCGAGCTGCCCAACCTGACACCGTCCCTCAACATATTCACCGAGCGCGGCACGCACCGTCTGCAAGCCGGCCCCTACGCATCGCGAGAACTGGCGCGCGATACCGCGGACCAGGTACGCAACGGCCTCCAACTGACGCCCGTCATCGTCGAGCGCCGTTAGGCCCGTCGGACAGTCAGGCCCCTTGGTATTCGGGCTTGGGCCCCAAGGACGCCGCCAGTTCCTTGCGATAGCGGTTCAGTTCCTGCACGGTCTTGAAGCTCCTGTTCATCAACAGGCTCAGGTTGTGAAGGATGCGATCGCCGACCTTGTTTTCCCAGACGGAGTCGAACTTGATCTGCTTGTCCAGCCAGTGCTCGAGCCAATCCGGATCGGGCACGCGGCTCTGGATGGTGTCGTTCGGAAACAGCGCCTTGTTGACGTGCAGGTTGGTCGGATGCAACGCCTGCGCGGTGCGGCGCGCGCTGGCCATCAGCACGCCGACCTTGGTGAAGGCCGAGCGGGCCTCGTCGCCGAACTTTTCCATCGCGCGCTTCATGTAGCGCAGGTAGGCGCCGCCGTGGCGCGCTTCATCCTGGCTCAGCGTGGTGTAGATGTGCTTGATGACCGGCTCGGTGTGCCACTCGGCCGCGCGGCGGTACCAGTGGTTGAGGCGGATTTCGCCGCAGAAATGCAGCATCAGGGTCTCGAGCGGGGGAGCGGGGTCGAAGTCGAAGCGCACCTCGTGCAGTTCCTGCTCGGTCGGCGCGTGCTGCGGGCTGAAGCGCTTGAGGTACTCCATCAGCACCAGGGAGTGCTTCTGCTCCTCGAAGAACCAGATCGACATGAAGGCGGAGAAGTCGCTGTCATGGCGGTTGTCACGCAGGAACATCTCGGTGGCCGGCAAGGCGGCCCATTCCGTGATCGCGTTCATCTTGATGGTTTTGGCCTGCTCCTCGGAGAGCAGGGCCGCGTCGAAAGACTGCCACGGAATATCCTTGTCCATGTCCCAACGGACGGATTCGAGTTGTCTGAAGAGTTCCGGGTAGAGCATTGGTGTCTTTCTTGAGCCGACGGATTTTAGTCGGCTGGTTTGGCGCACCCGTGACAAGGGCGTGATGATGCGTATACGCTCGCCTCGACGGCGCGGTTTCGTGCGCTTTGACAGAGGGAAAAACACCATGCAAATCCCCATCCGGCCAACAGTGCCTTTTCTTCCTGCGATCGCGATCGTGGTGGCCTCGCTCTCCCCCGCCGCCGCCAGTGCGCAGACGGCGGCACCGGGCTGTCCGGCCATCCTGCAGCACACTTTTCCGAGACTGCAGGACGAAAAACCGCAACCGCTGTGCCAATACGCAGGCAAGGTGGTGCTGGTGGTGAATACCGCGAGCTTTTGTGGATTCACGCCTCAGTACAAGGGCCTGGAGGCGCTGGACAGCAAGTACCGATCGCGCGGACTGGTGGTGCTGGGTTTTCCTTCGAATGATTTCGCGCAGGAGGCGGGCTCCAATAAGGAAATCGCCGAGTTCTGCGAAAGTACCTTCGGCGTCAAATTCCCGATGTTCGCGAAATCCTCCGTGCGAGGCATCGACGCGAATCCGCTGTTCAAGGAACTGGCGAAGACGTCCGGCACGACGCCGAAATGGAACTTCTACAAGTACCTGATCGGCCGCGACGGCAAGGTCATCGACTCGTATTCGAGCATGACGGCGCCGGATGATCGATCCTTCGTGCGGGCAGTCGAAAGCGCGCTGGGTCCGAGCTGATCGGCTGAGGACGTCACAAACGCTTACCACTGTCGAGGGAACCGGGCCGCCCGGGTCGGCCTCATACGGGTTCGGGCTTGGACAGCCCGACCGTTTTCATGTTGCGAGGTCTTCCTGGCGATCCCGCCGGGTTGAAATCCCGAGGCGATTCTTCTCCTCCTCCCTCCCTCCCTCCTTCGTCTTGGGGCGCCTCGCAACGTTTTTATTACTCGCCCCCAGGCTTGCTCACTTCGTGTAGCCGCCTACCCCCTGACCGGGGGCAACACCTGCGGACCGGCAAAGCCGGATCCGCGGTGTGTCACGAAAAAAAGCCCCGCAGTGCGGGGCTTTTTTGTTTGTGTGCCGGGTCGTTCAGGGCTTGGTGTCGGCGAAGCTGGGGCGCAGCATGAGCTTGTCGTAGAGGCGGGCGAGGTTGCTGTAGTCGCTGCGCCAGTCGATCTCGGGAAATCGATGGCTGACCCAACCGATGGCGCAGCCGACTGCGATGTCGGACAGGCTCAGGTGGATGCCGCTGCAGAAGGGCTTGTCGCCCAGGCCCTTGGCCATGGCGGCGATGCCAGCCAGGACCTTGCCGCGCTGGCGGTCGATCCAGGCCTGGCTGCGCTCGCCGTCTGCGCGGTGCACCCAGGTCGCCTCGAGGCGACACAGGACACCGGCATCCATCACGCCGTCGGCCAGTGCTTCCCAGGTCTTGACTTCGGCGCGTTCGCGGCTCTGCTGCGGAATCAGCTTGCCGACGGGCGACAGGGTGTCGAGGTATTCGACGATCACGCGCGAATCGAACATCGCTTCGCTGCCGTCCATGATCAGGCAGGGCACCTTGCCGAGCGGATTGGCGCTGGAGATCGTGGTGTCGGCAGACCAGACGTCTTCGATCACGAACTGGTAGTCGAGCCGCTTTTCGGCCATGACCACGCGTACCTTGCGCACGTAAGGACTGGCAGCGGATCCGATCAGTTTCATGCGAGCTTTCCCCCCATCAGGGTCATCGTTGTAGCGCTTTGATTCTAGGGGAACGCGGCAATGCAGAATCCAGCCCCATCATTGACAAGATGGAGCGAAAGTGAATCTGGAACCCGGCGCGAGCGTCCCGCAACGCCATCCGATCGAATTCACGGCGACCGGCAGCGAATACTTTCGCATCTGGATCGTGAACCTGCTGCTGATTCTGGTCACGCTGGGGATCTATCTTCCGTGGGCCAAGGTTCGCAAGCTCAAGTATTTCTACAGCAACACCTGGGTCGACGGCGATGCGCTCGATTTCCACGGCGAGCCCCGCAAGATGCTTCGCGGCACGATGGTCGCCGCGCTGTTCCTGATCACCTACTCGGTCGGCAGCAACTTCTCCGGCTGGGCCGCGCTGCTGGCGGCGCTGGCCTTCGTGGCCCTGTGGCCGGCGTTGTTCCGTGCCGCCATGCGCTTCCGCCTGGCCAATACGAGCTGGCGCGGCTTGCGTTTTCATTTCGCAGGCGACCTGCCCGGCGCGTATGCCTGCATGCTGCCGCCGCTCGCTCTGGCACTGCTTCCCGTTGCCGTGGCCGGCGTCATGGCACCGCGCGGCATGCCGCCCGCGGCATCCGGGCTGATCGGCATCGGGATGCTGGCCTTTTTCGCGGGGCTGCCCTATTTCTTCTGGCGTGTGAGGCGCTATCAGCACGGCAACTACGCGATCGGCCAGTTGCAGACCCGCCTCGAAGCCGACGTGGGCGTGCTCTACGGGATCTTCATCAAGCTCATCGGCGTCACGCTGCTGGCCTTGCTGGCCGCCGGCATCCTCATCGGCGGCTTCATCCTGACGGGCAAGCGCATCGGCGTCGGCGCGGGATTCATCGCATTGTCCGTGGTGCTGGGATTCGCGGGCATCCTGCTGCTCAACATCCTTCCCAAGTCCTACCTCCAGGTGCGGCTCCAGAACCTGATCTGGTCGAAGACGGGAAACAATGTGCTGCGTTTCAAGAGCGGCCTGCGCCTGCCGGGCTACCTGCGCCTGCAATGCAAGAACTACCTGCTGATCATCCTGACGCTCGGGCTCTACTGGCCTTTCGCGGTGGTGAACACTCGCCGGGCCCAGCTCGACGCCGTCGAACTGCGGACGCGCATCTCACTCGATGAGATCATGCAAGTGGCGGGACGTGAAAACCCCGGCGCCGCCGGCGACATGGCCGCAGACCTGTTCGGCCTGGACATCGGGATTTGAACGACCTCGACGTCCGCTATTTCGACGGCTGCAGCAGCAAGCCGCATGCGGCGCGCCTGTGCGTGCAGGACGACGCCCTGACGGTCACCCCCATGCCGGGCGAGACCTTCCCGCCATTGACGGTCTCCCTCGCCCAGGTGCGCTGGCCCGAGCGGACCCGCCACGGAGGCCGCATCGCCCACCTGCCCCAAGGCGCCAGCGTGCAGGCGCTCGACACTTCCGCGTGGGATGCATGGGTCGCGCAGCTCGGCCGCGGCGAGAGTTGGGTGGTTCGTGCCCAGCAGAGCTGGCGCGGCGTCGCCGTCGCCTTCGTGCTGCTGGTGGGAGCCATCGCTGCGATGTACCAATGGGGCCTCCCCTGGGTGGCACGCGGCGTGACCGCGATGGTGCCGCAGCGCGTCGACGCGCTGATCGGCGAGCAAGTCCTCGAATCACTCGACCAGTCGCTGCTCCAGCCCAGCGCGCTCGCCCCGGCGGAGCAGGAACGCATCCGCAAATCCTTCACGCGGATGGTGCAGACGGCCCATGCGGTCGACGCGCCGGCATGGACGCTCGAATTCCGGCGCAGCCGCGAGCAGGGCCGGCAGCTGGGGCCCAATGCGCTGGCCCTGCCAGGAGGCACCATCGTGTTGACCGACGAACTGGTCGCGTTGATGCCGGGCAACGATGACGCCGTGCTCGGCGTGCTGGCGCACGAGTTCGGCCATGTCCGCCAGCGCCACGCGATGCGGCAGCTCGTGCAGGTCTCGGCGATCGGCTTTGCGGCGTCGGTCGCGGTCGGCGACTACGGCACCTTGATCAGCAGCGCGCCGGTCGTGCTTGCCTCGCTCGGCTATTCGCGCGATACGGAGCGCGAAGCGGACGCCGAGTCGCTGCGCCTGATGCGCGCCGCGGGCATCCCGCCACGCGCGATGGTCGCCTTCTTCGAGGCCATCGAACACTGGCGCGACACGGCGCAACGCGGCACACGGAGCGGCGACGACGCCATCGGTCTCGCCTTCTCCTCGCACCCGGCGGCCACGGAGCGGATCGCCTACTTTCGGGACGCGCCGGAGGACTGAAATTGCCTCCTGCGGGGCGCAACCTAAAATTCGCCCATGAGTTTCTCCACCGTCTCCGCACTTTCTCCCCTCGACGGCCGCTACGCGGCCAAGCTCTCGGCGCTGCGTCCGCTGATGAGCGAACAGGGCTATATGCACCGGCGAGTGCAGGTCGAGGTGGCGTGGTTCATCGCGCTCTCCGACTGCGGCTTCGCCGAATTCAAGCCCCTCACCGGGGGTGCTCGCAAGTACCTGCTGGGCCTGGTCTCCAACTTCTCCGAGGCCGATGCGGTCGCGATCAAGCAGATCGAGAAGACCACCAACCACGATGTGAAAGCCGTCGAGTACTGGATCAAATCGAAGTTCGAGGCCCGTCCCGAGCTGCTCGCGGCCTCCGAGTTCGTGCATTTCGCCTGCACCAGCGAGGACATCAACAACACCAGCCATGCGCTGCAGATCCAGGCGGCGCGCGAAAAGGTGATGCTGCCGGCCATCGATGGCCTGATCGCGACCTTGCGCGACATGGCGAGCAAGTTCGCCAGCGTGTCGATGCTCTCCCGCACCCACGGACAGACCGCGAGCCCCACCACCGTGGGCAAGGAGCTCGCCAACGTCGCCGTGCGTCTGGCGAAGGCGCGCGAGCAGATCGCAGCCGTGCAGTTGCTGGGCAAGATGAACGGCGCCGTCGGCAACTACAACGCCCATATGGCGGCATGGCCCGGCTTCGATTGGGAAGCCTTCAGCCGAAAGGTCGTCGAAACACCGGCGCCGCTGGGCCTCGGGCTCACTTTCCAGCCCTACAGCATCCAGATCGAGCCGCACGACTACATGGCCGAACTGTTCGATGCGGTGGCGCGCATCAACACCATCCTGGTCGATTTCTCGCGCGACATCTGGGGCTACGTGAGCCTCGGCTATTTCAAGCAGCGGCTGAAGAAGGGCGAGATCGGCTCGTCGACGATGCCGCACAAGGTCAACCCGATCGACTTCGAGAATGCCGAAGGCAATCTGGGCCTGGCGAACGCGGTGCTGCGCCACCTCAGCGAAAAGCTGCCCATCAGCCGTTGGCAGCGTGACCTGACCGACAGCACCGTGCTGCGCAACATCGGCGTGGCATTCGGCTACGCGGCGCTCGCCTACGCCAGCCTCGCGACGGGTCTGGGCAAGCTCGAACTGAACGAGGAGGCGCTCGCCGACGACCTCGACGCGTCGTGGGAGGTGCTCGCTGAGCCCATCCAGACCGTGATGCGGCGTTTCGGCGTGCAAGGAGCCTACGAGCAGCTGAAGGAAGTCACGCGGGGCAAGACCGTGACGGCCGAGGCGCTCCATGGGCTGATCCGCTCGCTCGCCATTCCTGACGAGGAAAAAGAGCGCCTGCTGGCCATGACGCCCTCGAGCTACATCGGCAAGGCGGCCGAACTGGCGCGGCGGGTCTGATGGCGCTCAAGTCCACGATTTTCAAAGCGAACCTGGCCGTCGCCGACATCGATCACAACTACTACGCCGACCATGCCCTGACGCTCGCGCGCCATCCCAGCGAAACGGATGAGCGGATGATGATCCGCCTGGCTGCGCTCGCGCTCAATGCGTACAAGCTGCAGGACGTGTGCAACGGCGACGGCACACTGGCCTTCGGCGCCGGCTTGTCGAACCCTGACGAGCCCGACGTGTGGCTGCGCG
This sequence comes from Variovorax sp. J22R115, assembly GCF_030317005.1. Classification (NCBI taxonomy): domain Bacteria; kingdom Pseudomonadati; phylum Pseudomonadota; class Betaproteobacteria; order Burkholderiales; family Comamonadaceae; genus Variovorax; species Variovorax sp. J22R115. The sequence goes on from NZ_JASZYM010000017.1 coordinate 35,006, forward strand.
ACTTCACCGGTGAGGTCAAGTTGTGGATCGAAGTCGGACAGCCGGAAGACAAGCCCATCATCAAGGCCTGCGGCAAGGCCGATGAAGTCATCGTCTATTGCTTCAACCATGCGGCCGAGATCTGGTGGCGCGGCATCGAGAACAAGCTGACGCGGCCGCAGAACCTCAGCGTGTTCCGCGTGCCGACGGCTGCCTCGCAGTCGCTGGCGGCGCTCGCCCAACGCTCGATGCAGTTGCAGGCGACGATCCAGGAGGGCGCGCTGATGCTCGGCGACGGCACGCACAACATCGACATCGAGCCAGTCAAGCTAAGATAGGGCCCACCCCCTACCCCACCGGCATCATGGCGCCGCAGTGCCAGCACTGCTCGAAGCCACCTTCGACCAGTTCGCCGCAGACGCAATGCCAGCGACGCTGGGGGCGATGACGCAATTCGTGCAGTACGCGCTCGGCGAGCGCGTACTGCTCGTCGTCCTCGACCCAGATTTCGGGCAGGCACTGGTCGGGCGGCAACTGCCCTGCCGCGGCACCGAGGTACTCGCGCTGGATGGAAGCCTCGACGCCATCCTCACGCAGCACATGCACCCACAGCGTGGCGATGGCCAGGTTGGGGGCTTGCACGAGGCGGCGCATGGCGAGGGTCAGTCCGTCAGTCCGACTTGTCCGGTACCGCTTCGCCGGAATCGTCGTCGGGCCACACATGCTCGGCCTCGCGTGCGCGCTCGGCGTACTTGTTGAAGCGCCAAGCGCTGTCCTGCATGGTGATGCGGCGCCATGTCGATCGCTTCTCGGCCGGCGACATCGCGGGCCAATGCTGCACCTCGTCGAAGCTGCGGCCGCAGCCCTTGCACTCGTCGTCGCCCTGGCTGGTGGAGCAGATCGCGATGCAAGGCGTGTCGGGAGTGCTGTGGTACCACGTGAGCCAGGCGGCCCAGGCCTCGGACGGGAAGCCGACCTCGTCGACCTCGTCCTCGTGATGAAACACCATCAGCGCGTAGACCTCGGCCAACGCGCGCAACTCGGGCGCGAGCGTGATGCCGTCGGGTGAAGGTTTCCTGTCGCGCCAGAAGTTGATGGCGGCCTCGATGTCGGTGATGTGAATGGCGGCCATGGGGGGACGAAAAATGCGAGCGGGCATCATAGTCCGCCAAAGTCCCGCAACCGGCGAAGGAATTGGGCGCTATTAAATAGATAGCAATCATCTCTGTGTTGACAGGGGTTCCCAGCGCCTTTTTCTTGAATGGCCGGCGACCGCGGGTTGCCACAGGACGGCCTCGATGCTCTAATCGCGCCCACGAAGGGGAGTAGCTCCCGTCCGCTGTCGAGAGCGGACATCGTCAGGTCGTCAATACGAAGCACACAACACTTCCGGCCTGTCGGGCAGCCATCGCGCTGCCGAGCAAGACCTTCGATTTGAACCCGTGCTGGTTTGATCGAAGCGATTGCAAGTTCCTTGGGGGTTTCCGAATCCTCAGTCAGCCGCTTCATCCGACCCGCATGGGCGGTTTCGAATTGAATGGAGGACTTTATGGAACTGTTGATGACCCCCGAGTTCTGGGTCGCTGTCGGTCAGATCATCATGATCGACATCTTGCTGGGTGGCGACAACGCCGTCGTGATCGCGCTGGCCTGCCGCAAGCTGCCACCGGCGCAACGCACCAAGGGCATCCTTTGGGGCACAGCGGGCGCCATCGTGCTTCGCGTGATCCTGATCTTCTTCGCGCTCACGCTGCTTGCGATCCCCTTCCTGAAACTCGCCGGGGCCCTCTTGCTGGTGTGGATCGGCGTCAAGCTGCTCGCGCCCGAGCATGACGACGCACATGGCAACATCACCGCGAGCGACAAGCTCTGGGCCGCCGTGAAGACCGTGATCGTGGCTGACCTCGTGATGAGCGTCGACAACGTGATCGCCATTGCGGGCGCCGCGCAAGGTGCCGGCGAAGGCCACCAGATGCCGCTCGTGATCTTCGGCCTGCTGGTGAGCATCCCGATCATCGTCTGGGGCAGCCAGCTCGTCATCAAGCTGATGGACCGCTTCCCGATCATCATCACGCTCGGCGGCATGCTTCTGGGCTGGATCGCGGGCACCATGGCCGTGTCGGACCCGGCCGTTGCCAATGCCGCGGCATGGACGTGGGTGCCGAAACTGCCGCAAACTGATGTGGTGCGCTACGCTGCCGGTGTCTTCGGTGCGCTACTGGTGCTCGCTATCGGCAAATGGGTTGCGGCACGTCGTCCCAAGCCTGCTGAAACCGTGACTGCCTGATCTCCGACCCGTTGCCTCTGCCACTCCAACCAATGAAAGAAGGAGCACCTATGGAAAAGATCATTCTGTACGTCGACGATGCGGCCTATGCGCGCGAGTTTCTCGCCAAGGTCGCAGCGGCGGAAGCGGGCAGCGGCGGGCCACGCCAATGGGTGCTGGTGGCTTGCGCCCCTCGCATGACGCACCGCATCAGCAAGTGGGTGAGCCACAGTGCGCGTGAGAACTGGCGTGCCAAGTGGTTCGCGAAGGTGCAGGATCAACTGCTGCCATTGCTGGCCCATGAAGGCGGGCAGGTAATCCCGGTCCTCGCGAAGGGGCCGCTGACCGATCTGACCAAGCGCCTGAAGCTGGAACACGGCGCGGCCCAGGTGGTCGATGCGCGTCGGCCCAAGATCGGAGTCGACCTCGAGCCCGTGGCACCCGACGTCGCGCCGCCCGGACAGTCGAGCTGGGCCTTGCCAGGCGCCGTGGTCGGAATGGGCGCATTGCTCATGCTGGCCAACGAATTATCGGAATAGGTGCGCGACTCCCTGAATGCGACTGCTCATCAAGTGGCTGCTCAGCGCGCTCGCGCTGCTCGCAGTCACCTACTTCTACAGCGGTGTCCAGGTGACGAGCTACACCTCGGCACTGCTGGCCGCAGCGGTGATCGGCCTGCTGAACATGTTCGTGCGGCCGGTGCTGGTGGTGTTGACGCTACCGGTCACCATCGTCACGCTGGGCCTCTTCCTGTTCGTGATCAACGCCCTGCTCTTCTGGGCCGCGTCCGGCCTGCTGCCGGGCTTTCACGTCGATGGTTTCGTCGCCGCGTTGATTGGCTCGCTGATCTATTCACTGCTGGGACTGGTCATCGAATCCGCGCTGGGCGGGCTGTTCTCCAAGCGCTGAAGCATTGCGACGCGGCGCATTCACGCCGCGCGCTTTCCTTTTCCCCTACCTGAGCGGCTGCTCGGCCGCCTGCTCCCTGAAGAGCACCTCCACTGCACGTGCGCGCGTGTCGATGATCGACGCCTCGTAGTGATCGACGGACACGCCTCCCTTGCGAATCAGATCCTGAGCGGCCCGGAGACGATCGCGCGCACCCGGATAGTCCAGTATCGCCACGTTGGCCTCGGCATCCGCGCGCACCGCGCGGACCGTGTCGTTCTGCGCCCCGTACAGATTGGCCAGCGTGCGCCAGGCAGACGCGTCGCGCGGATGGACGGCCACCCAATCACGCAGCGGCTGGATCATCGGCGCGGAATTCCGCATGCCAACTGCAGCCTGTGCGGACAACAACATCTCGGGCCGGTCCTTGGCCTTGGGATCGAGCAGCGCCGCCGCGGCAGGTGCAGCATTCGCCGCGAGTTCGATCTCGGCCGACAGTAGTCGCGCGAGGCGAGAGGACGGCGCATTGCCCGCCGTGAGCGTGACGAGCCGCTGCGCCAGCGCGCGGGCTGCCTTGAAGTCGCGCAGTTCGCTGGCGGCCAGCGCTGCCGCGTAGAGCGTGCCGGCCTGTTGCGCGGGCGAACTCTTCGCGAACTCGCCGCTCGAGGCGGAGTCGACCCACAGCCGCAGCACGTCGACGCCCGGGCGCGTGAGCACACGCGCCCGGGAGGCGATCATGGCGTGGTCCATCGCAAGGGGCAGCGCGGCCGGCGGCGTTCCGGCCTTGAACTGAAAGCGACCCTGCATGTCCGCGATCCGCTCGCTGTTGAGCGGGTGGCTGCGCAAGTACGGATAGGACCCGTTGTCGTTGAGCCGCGACGCGTACTGCAGCTTCTCGAACATCGCGGCTGCACCCTGCGGCGCATAGCCGGCCTGCGTCATCACACCGAACCCGACGCGGTCGGCCTCGCGCTCCATGTCGCGCGAAAAGCTCAGCTGGTTCTGGACAAATGCGGCCTGGCTACCCATGATCATCGCCTGCCCGGCATCGGGGCTGCGGCTCTTGCTGGCAGCGATCGCGCCGAGGATTAGCCCGGCGAGCATCAGCGGCATCTGCTTGCTCTGCTTGGCCATATTCCGCGCGATATGGCGCTGCGTGACGTGCGACAACTCGTGTCCCAGCACCGTGGCGAGTTCGTCCCGGCTGCCCACCACCGCGATCAGGCCCAGGTTGACCCCGAGGTAACCCCCCGGCAGGGCGAAGGCGTTGATGCTGCGGTCGCGCCCGAGCACCACCGTCCAGGCGAATCGTTCGTCGAGTTCGGGCGTGAGATCACCCCGCGTGCGCGCGGCCGCAAGCAGCCGCTGCCAGATGTCGTCGACGTACTCGGCGAGCACCGGATCGTCGATGTAGTCCGGATCGCGATACAGCTCGCGTGCAATCTGGTCACCGAGATGCCGCTCGGCGCTGGCGGTCATCTCGCCGCCGTCGCCCATGCCCGGCAGCTGGGCCAGGGCGGGGGCCGGCAGCGCCAATTGCGCGGCGATCACCACTGCGGCGCACACGCTCCGCAAGAGGCGCCAGGCGGGCCGAGGCGCGCCGGTGGAGTGGAAAACTGGAGTCACCCGCAACATTCCTGGTCAATGGTTCGGCCTCGTATGATGCGGCACTTCGCCGAACGTTCACAGATGAGCTCCCTTACACATTTTGACGCCCAGGGCCAGGCGCACATGGTCGACGTGGCCGCCAAGCCGGCCACCCATCGCGTGGCCGTGGCGACCGGGCGCATCGAGATGCAGGCAGCCACCTTGGCGCTGATCGAATCGGGCACCGCGAAGAAGGGCGACGTTCTGGGCGTTGCGCGCATCGCCGGCATTCAGGCCGCGAAGAAGACGAGTGACCTCATTCCCCTATGCCATCCGCTGGCGCTGACGCGCGTGGCGGTGGCTTTCGCCCTGTCCGAGGGCGGGTTGCCCCAGGTGAGCTGCACGGCGACAGTCGAAACGGTGGGCCCGACCGGCGTGGAAATGGAAGCGCTGACCGCGGTGCAGGTGGCGCTGCTGACGATTTACGACATGTGCAAGGCCGTCGACCGGGGCATGCGCATCACCGACGTCCATGTTCTGGAGAAGCACGGGGGGAAGTCGGGGAGCTATACGGCCGGCACGGCGAATCCGGGCTGAATCAGCTACCTGACAGTTTTGGGACGGTAGTCCCTCCGCAGACGCGCCCGCCTGCAAACCATCCAAGAGCTTCGTACCTCGATCAGTGATCGCGGTGGCCGAAGCGCGCTCGTCGTTAGGTCGGTACAAGTACAGATCTGACCATTCCTGGGCGCCGGGCCTCCGCCGCCGACCAACGGCGATGTCCGCATGCCGAACGGCTTTGGGTCTTCAGGCAGGCTGTGACAATCTGTGACTAATGTTGAAATTGCGCATGCAGCCTAACTTGCCAGAGAACCAAGCCCCTATGAAACCGTCCAGTTTCTCGAATCGGTCATCGAATCCGAAGCCCCAGTCCGGCTTTACGTTGATCGAAATCATGGTGGTGGTCGCGATCGTGGCCATCTTGGCCACGATCGCCTATCCGAGCTACACGGACTATCAGCGACGCGGTCAGGTGCAAGAGGCTCCTACGAATCTTGCCGACTATCGGACGCAGATGGAGCAGTACTACCAGGACAACCGCACCTATGCTGCGGGCGGCAATTGTGGTGTTGCGCTGCCAACCCCGGCCAGCGCGCGCTTTACTTATGCGTGCGCCACGGCGAACTCGGGCCAGACGTACACGGCGACAGCCACCGGTGCCACGGGCCGTTTGACGGCCGGCCTCGCCTACACGATCGACCAGCGCAACAACCAGGGGACGACCTGCACCAGTTGCGCCTGGAATTTCAGTGGTGCCCAGACCACCTGGGTCCTTCGCAAGCCATGAAACGCGTCGTGCGCGCTCGAATGAAGGGTTTCACCCTGGTCGAGTTGATGGTGACCGTCTCGCTGTTCGCCCTGCTGCTCAGCTTCGCGTACCCAAGCTACACGACTTTCATCCGGAACACCCAGGTCCGCGCCGCCGCGGACTCGGTTCTGAACGGCCTGCAACTCGCCCGTGCCGAAGCCATACGCCGGAATACCAACATTCAGTTCCAGTTGCTCAACACCTCGAACAGCACAGCGGTCACAGGCGGCACGGACTGGGCGGTCATGTCCGCGGCGACAGCCACGCCGGCGGTATTCGATCAGCAGATCCAGACCCGCAGGGAAAGGTCCGCTTCGTCGAATGCCCGCATCGGCACCGCAACCACCGTGACCGCTACGGTGGCTGCCGCGGGTGCCGGCATGCCGGCGAACGTTGCATTCACCGGACTGGGACGCCTGACCACGGCGACCACCGTACGCAAGATCGACGTCACCGGAGGCACCGGAACGCGCACGCTGTCGATTGTTCTCGCGCCGGGCGGCGATGCCAGGCTCTGCGACCCCGCGTTCACCCTGGCGACGAATCCCCAAGGTTGTCTATGAGAAACAAGCTGCCTCCCCGAGCCACGCGCAAGCAGCCCCAATCGCAGCGCGGCGTCATGCTGATCGAAGCGCTCGTCGCCATTGCCATCTTTTCCTTCGCGATCCTCGGCATCGTAGGCTTGCAGGCGACCGCAATCCGAACGGTGCGCGACGCCGACTACCGTGCCAAGGCGAGCCTGCTCGCCAACCAGATCGTGGGGCAGATGTGGGTCGACCGCTTCAACGTGCCGACGTATGCGTTGAATGCCGCGGATGTGCCTTGCAGTTCAGGCACTAACGCCACCGGCAATGCGGCGGTGACCAGCTGGCTCAGCGGGCTGTCGGACCCGACCAACCCGGGTTCGCTGCCCGGCGCGACCGACCTGAAGCAACAGATCGTCGTCGGGCCGAGCAACGCCATCACCCTGACCCTCTGCTGGCAAGGACCGCAAGACGCGACGCCTCACAACTTCACGCTCACGACGCAGATTCAAGGCTGAAATCATGTCAACACTTCAGCACGCCAAGCGCCAGCGAGGATTCAGCCTCGTCGAAATTCTCGTGGGCATGGTGGTGGGCCTTGTCGTCACGATCATCATCTACCAGGTGGTCGCAACCAACGAAGGGATCAAGCGCACGACCACGTCCGGTGCGGACACACAGCAGAACGGCATCTTCAGTCTCACCACGATGGAGCGGGACATTCGCGCCGCGGGTTGGGGCATGCCATCGGCTCGCGTCATGAATTGCGGGAGGTACTTCGCCTACTTCAGCAATGGCACCCTCACCGGCCCGGTGCCCGACTTCGGGGGCACGCCTGTCCGCATCACCGATGGCGGTACCGCGGCGGGCGCATCCGACAGAATCACCCTGCTTTGGGGCACTTCCGTGCGCGCCAACGTCCTTGACGCGCTGCTGCAGAACGTCACCGCGAATCCTCCGAACACGGCGGCCGCCAATCTTCAGCCGACCACACCCGTGGGACTCTCGTCCACAGGTGGCTTCGTATGGGTGACCGATGACAGCGGCGACTGCGCCCTGGCGCGCATCACCGGCAGCGTGGCCAACCCGGCCAGCCCGACGACCTTCATCCTCTCGCACGACACCGCCACAGGAACTGCAGCGCAACCCACCTACAACCCCCCGGCGGCCTACATGACGGCGCAGGGCTGGCCGGTTTCGTACAGCACGAATCCGCGCATCTTCGACGTGGGCGCGCTCACTCAGCGCACGTATTCGGTAGTGAACGGCTCGCTGATTTCACAGGACTATTTCAGTTCGACGACCCAAGTACAGCTGGCCAACAACGTCGTCAGCCTCAAGGCCCAATACGGCATCAGCGACGCCGGCAGCCAGGTTGTCAACAACTGGGTCAGCGCGACCAGCGGGGGAGCCGCAGGAAACTGGGCCACGCCCTTGCTGGCGGACGTCAGGCGCATCAAGGCCGTGCGCATAGCGGTGGTCGTCCGCAGCCCGCTGAGGGAAAGACTGCCCGATGGCGCAACCGCATGCGCGATCACCACCGTGGCACCCGCGAGTTGGCCCGGCGGCCCGGCCATCGACCTGAGCAACGACCCCGACTGGCGTTGCTACCGCTACCGCACCTTCGAGACCGTGGTGCCGCTTCGCAACGTTCTTTGGGCCAACCTGCCATGAATCTCGCCTCATCCCTACGGGGACCAAGGGTCCACGCCTCGGCCCTGCGCTACCGCCGTGCCAAGCCGCAGAGCGGCGTCATCGTGTTCATCGCGCTGATCGCGCTCCTGGCGCTTTCGCTCGCGGCGGCAGCGCTGCTGCGTTCCACCGACACCGCAAGCGTCATATCCGGCAACGTCGCGTTCAAGAACGCAACCACCAGTGCTGCCGACACCGGCGCCGAACGTGCCTTCAACGCGTTGCCCAAACTCGCCACGGACAACGTGGACGTTGCGAACACATACTTTCGCCTGATGCAGGCTGTGGACGCCAACGGCGTCCCCTCCACGATCAACTGGGCCAACGTACCGTGCTACGACACTGCGGGCGGCACCACCGCCGTGAGTTGCACCGATGAATCCACGTATCGGGTGCAGTACGTCATCGATCGCTTGTGCACCACCGCCCCGGCGCTCACCGACCCACTGACCCTGCTCACCAGCAAGTGCGTGGCCGGGCAGCCGTTTTCTGCCGGCGGTGGTTCGGTGGACGACAACACCAGCAGCCACGCGCAGACCACCAACGTTTTCGGCAGCCTGGCGCCTCCGCCACCCACGCGGCCCACCATCCACTACCGGGTGACTGTGCGCGTCCAGGGGCCGCGCAATACCAGCAGCATCGTCCAGACAACGATCGAACTGCCGTACGGCTGAGTACGGCCGCAACAACAACGAGTACGCACCATGTATCCAGCACTCAAAAAAACTTCGACCGGCATCATTTCCATCATGGTGCTCTCGCTGATTGCGCAGCCCTTTCAGGCCTTCGCGGCGACGACCGACCTGACGGACGTTCCGCTGGCGGTTCAGAGCGGGGTCAAGCCGAACGTCCTTTTCACACTCGATAACTCGGGCAGTATGGAGTGGGGTTCGATTACGGGGGGCGACGCAACCGCCGAATACACGAACGGCAGGAAAGACGTGCGAGCCTATTACTCGCCCTCTTTCAATCAGCTCTACTACAACCCGGGAATTACCTATTTGCCAGGGGTGAAATACGACGGCGCCGCCACAACATCTACGTCATCGATGGGTAACAGCCCGAAAGCCGGCGCGCGAATCGATCCGTATCCGACCCAATCGGGCGTTACTGGCACCGTGGATCTGACCACATCGTGCTGGAACGATGCAAATGCCCCCGCTTTGCCGCGATACGACGCCGCGAGCTTCGCAACCAATAACAGCTGCTCGTCCACGACTACCACCTCCAAAACAACTCAATATGCCCGCTACGCGTTTTATTACGTGTGGAAAGGCTCCGGGACGGAAAACGGGAGTTCAGGCCAAGACATTGATGGCAATTACGACCGGAAAGAAATTATCAGTACTTCGGCCCCGTTCCCCAAGGCGGCCACAAGAACCGACTGCGGCGATTCAACCGTCACATCCTGCAGCTACGACCAAGAAATTCAGAATTTCGCGAACTGGTTCAGTTATTACCGTACCCGCATTTTGACCGCAAAGTCCTCGTTGGGGCTCGCCTTTTCTGCTCTCGACGCAAAGTCTCGTGTAGGTTTTGCGACGATCAACGACAACAACTCAAACAACAACACCTCTGCGGTCAATTTTGTTGCCTTGTCTGATTTCGATGGCACCCAAAAGAATACTTGGTACTCAAAGCTCCATTCCATCAATCCGAACGGCGGCACGCCATTGGTCGCCGCACTCGACCGCGCCGGTCGATATTTCAAGAGTGGAACCATGCCCGGCGCGACCACTACAAGCCGAAGCACAACAGTCCCCCTTGCCTGCACGCCCAACTACTCGATCCTCTCGACGGATGGCTATTGGAATGGCACCGGAATCACGTCAGCGGATGACCAGGACACCACCGTCCCGACTTTGCCCGCCAACGTCTACGTGAATCCTGACAACGGTGCGACCATCAATGATCCGGTCGCGGGCGCGCCACTGGTCAAAGACCAGCGTTTCCCTGCTCCTTTCTATGACGGAAACACGGCCTCCGACACTCTTGCCGACGTGGCGATGAAGTACTGGATCACCGACCTCACGGGTTCTTCGGCAGGCAAAGTAACCTCCAATGCCTCCGATCCGGCCACATGGCAGCACATGACGACCTTCACCATTGGTCTCGGCGCGAGCGGCACCCTTACATCGGCGCCAACGGGAACGGGCAAATGGCCCACTCCGGTGGCTGACACCGCGACCGCCATTGATGACCTCTGGCACGCAGCGCTCAACGGCCACGGGAAATATTTCAATACCAAAGACCCGGCCAAGCTGCAGACGGCACTTTCGTCCATCCTCAACGACATCGTCAACCGTACGGGCTCGGCCGCCTCCGTGGCCGTCAGCAACCCGAATGTCAGATCGGGTGACAACTCGGCCTTCGCCTCCAGCTTCAACTCTGGTGCGTGGTACGGCGACCTTCAGGCCTTCGCGATCGATCTGAATACTGGCGTTTTGAGCGACACGGCGCTTTGGTCAGCTCAGTCACTGCTGGACAGCAAGACATTCAGCTCGCGCTATATCGCAAGTTTCGACGGGAGTGCCGGAGTGCCCTTCACTGCGACCGGCCTGGCTGCCAAGCTGTCGCGGCTGAACTCGCCGGGCACGCCGCCTGGCCCGACCGACAATGCGGCGGTGATCTCCTACTTGCGGGGAGATCGAAGCAAGGAGGGTGATGGCAGCGATAGCGCCAAGCCTTACCGGACGCGCACCCATGTGCTGGGCGACATCGTGGATGCCGAGCCGACTTACGTGTCCGCGCCGCGCTCGAGCTACACCGATACCGGATATGCCACTTTCAAGGCAGGCACTGCGGCGACTCGCACCAAGGTGGTCTATCAGGGCGCCAATGACGGCATGCTGCACGCTTTCGACGCAAGTACTGGCGCCGAACTGTGGGCCTATGTGCCCGGCAACCTGCTGGACGCCAATCTTTCAACTACCTACACCTCGACGAGTTCGCTGGTCGGTCTGACGCAGCAGTCGCTGTTTCAGCACCGCTTCTATGTGAATGGAACGCCTACGGCGACCGACGTGGATCTCAGCAATACGCAGGCGAACCAACCTACACCGCCCGCCGCAAGCTGGGCCACCGTCCTGGTCGGAGGCTTCGCCAAGGGTGGAAGGGGCTACTACGCGCTGAATGTGACCGACCCGACTGCCACCTCCGATGGCACGGTGGCGAGCAAGGTGATGTGGGAGTTTCCTAACGCGAGTACACCTGCGGCAGTCAAGAACAACATCGGCTACACCTATGGCTCGCCGCTCAACGTCAAGACCAAGGCAGCGGGCTGGGTCACCCTGGTGACTTCGGGCTACAACAATGGTTCCACGACGGGGGGCGATGGCGCTGGCCACCTCTACGTGCTGAACACCGCTACGGGTGCCTTGATCAAGGACATCAGCACCGGTGCCGGAACAAGCGCAGACCCCAGCGGGCTGGCAAAGATCAGCGCCTTCCTGGCGAACCCGGGTGTCGACGACACCGCCGACTACGTCTACGGTGGCGACACGCTTGGCAATGTCTGGCGCTTCGACCTGTCTGATGCGTCGACCACCAATTGGAACGTGAAGCTGCTGGCGACGCTGGTAGACGCCAGCGGCGCGGCACAACCCGTCACCGGAACGCCAGAGCTCGGCGTCGTGAATGACAAACGCATGGTCTTCGTGGGTACCGGGTCCTACCTCGGAACGACTGATATCCCGGGCACATCTGGCGCCAAGGCGAGCGCCACCCGGGCGCAATCGATGTACGGCCTGCTGGACGACAAGTCGACCACCCCGACGATCGCACCGCTACGCACTCAGCTCGTACGGCAGACCGCCGTGGCGTCCGGCACCAACATTAATGTGACCAGCAATCCGGTGGATCTCGCGACCAAGAAGGGCTGGGTACTGGATTTTGCGACCACACCCGCAGGCGAGCGCTCCTACACGAGTCCGGTTTTGTTCCAGGGTGTTCTTGCGTTCACGACGAACATACCTTCGAGCGATCAATGTGCGCCGGGAGGGAGTTCCAATCTCTATTTCATCAACTACAGCAGCGGCAAACCCATACCGAACCTGACAAGCCGCTACGTCGGCAATGTGTTGGCGAGCCGTGTGCAGCCCGAAGGACTGCCCAACGGGACCGTGAAGATCCTCGTGCGCACTTCTGACGCGAAGACCAAGGTCTACGATGTGGCGATACCGTCTTCGACGAACCCGACTCGGATCATGTGGCGGGAAGTGATAACGAATTGAGGCGAATTGAAGTTTCGAGCCCGAGCTCGCCGGCGGCAATGCCCCAGCTCGGAAGGCAAAATTCCGAGAATTGCCTTCTTCAAGGAGCACGGCGCAAGCCGAATGCCATTAGGCCGGGCTCACTGCCGTGCCGAACGCCCGTGAGGTCTCCCTGGAATGCCGAGAGGACGCGCACGAGAAGTGCGCGGTTGATGTCAGGACTTCCGTCGGAAATTCAGGAAACGGCACGCGCCGCAATCAGGCACGGTTCAAGCCCCGTTACCTCGATGGCCGCGTCGTGCGCCCGCAACCGCGACCAAGAGGCGCGCGAGCGCTGAGAACTCACGCGGCGGATATCAAAGCCGCTTACAGTTCAGACTTTGACCAGCTCACATAAAATGTGATCTTTCGTCAAAGACCCACTCGGCGGCGGCACCACATCGTCATGCGTACCCGCAGCCCACCGATGCAAGTTTCGATAGGCAATTGGTGACACCAAGAAGATCGCCATCTGTGCAAGCGTGCTCAGCGTACCCAGAAGTCCTGGCTTGCCGGCGTGGTTGAAGCGCTCAATGCGGGTGACGCGCAGCCCGGCACGCGTTGACATCAAGGAAAGCCAGCGAGGGCCGATGAAGCTGATGTGCTCCGGGTAATGACAATACCAAAACCTCGACTGCATTTGCTTCCACAACCAAGCCTCTGAGTTGCCTGTCGTCACGATCATCCGACCCCCGGGCTTCAACCGGGTTGCCAGGTGGGCGAGAAACTCAAGGGGTTGGCAACATGTTCGACCACGTCACAGGCGGTGATCACGTCATAGTGCAGCACGTCGCCCGCGCTTTCCCAATGCTCCGCTGCGATCCGTACGCCGCGCGCTTCTGCTTTGGCCGCCGCCGCAGCGTTAGGTTCCATAACGTGCAGACGGCATGCTGGTGGTAGTCCGGCCAGCAGATGCCCAGTAGCAGCCCACCTCGAGCACATCTATAGGATCATCGGGAATCATCAAGTCGCCGCGAACACAATCCTCATCCAGATTGTCGCGCGACTCGCACTTAGATTGACTCGCCACAGCCTTCATTCCAAAGTGCCAGCGACTGCTCTTTTTCTTGGTCTGATGCATCTCGGGGTCGCCCGTGTTGTCCGCATTCTTGGTCGGGCTGGGCGCCGCGATAATGGTTGCATCCACGATGGTGCCGGTGCGCATCAGAAGGCCTTGGTCGGCAAGGTGCGTGTCGATCTCATCGAACAGCGCCTTGGGGAGGTCATTGTCCAGCAGCGGGCGCCTGAACTTGAGCAGCATGGTGGTGTCGGGCACCCATTTTCCCATCTCGAAGTGTGGACCTTCTCCCCTGCCTTTTGGAGAACGGACTGCCATGCAATCGTGCTCGAAAAGCTGTCCCCAATTACAAGGACATCTGCCTTGTCGATTGGATAGTGGCACGGTAAGAATCTTCGATGATCGACTGGACACTTGTCCATCCAAACACATCCTCGGATACCCGACCGATCCGCGTCGGCTTGAACCGCCTGTTGGGCACCGACCCCCTCAGAACGCTTCGATCGCATCCGTTTCTATATTATGAACAGGCATCCCCCGTATAAGGGCCGTCCGGTTGTGTCCAGACACGAACGTGAGGTCGCCAACTTCATTTCTACTCTCACGAAATTTGGAAGCGACGTATCCATTTTTCAGAGCCCTCTCGCCGACAACGCCATTAAGCTTATCTTTTCGAACGAAGTAGGCATTGTTGCCAGCGCTGTTACAGCCTATGAAAGAATATCCTTTCCGCTCCGCCAATTTGTGAACGGCAGATATAGATGCTCCGAAATAAAGGTTGCTGTGGTGCTTCTCCGTTCTACGGAAGCCTTTGTCGTATGGAACTGTAATGGCTCTATTCGCGCCAAAAATGCTGTTGAATTCAATGACAACAATCACAGGCGATATTACAGTAAGCTCTTTCCATATCCAGTAGTCATTGCCGTCTAAATCAATGTGAAGCAGGCCGACCTCTTTATCAAATGAAGACAAAGACACTAATTCGTTAACATTGTTGCGGTCAATAAACGCGCATTTTGCGGTAAGGTCGTATTTCCAAAAGTAATCGGCATTAACTATATCAGCAATGTTGCGCTTTGATCCGTCCATTACAAACCCAGACCAATTATTGTTCATCATCAAAAATCTGGTGTTGGATTCGCGGTAATTTTCCACACCAAACTCAATAAATGTTTTATGTGGAATATCAAGGTGGTGAATCAACCACTGAATGATTCCATCATCTCCGAACTGAGAAAAAATCTTGAACTCAACATCTGCCAGCGAGTCAAGCTGGCCTGCTCGATAGCAGGCCCAAGATAGCTGCTTCCCTATCGCCAGCAACTGTATTTCGCGCATTTCCAATTGACGCCTCATCACGTCACTCAAACGAGCCAGGCTCTTTAGCTTACTGAAAAATCTCATGTTGCTCTCTCTGTGAATTGGTGCACAACGGACGAGGTGAGCCGACGCCTCAGGCGGTGCGCATCAGAAGGCCTTGGTCGGCACGGTGTGATCTCGTCGAACAGCGCCTTGGCGAGGTCATTGCCCAGCAGCAGGCGCCTGAACTTGAGCAGCATGGTGGGGGCGGGCACCGATGCGCGCGACAGTTCGAGCCCCAAGAAGCCGCGCAGTGCCTGGCTGCGTACAGGGCATCTTTCAGCGCCTCGTCGGCGAGGCAGTACTGCGCAGGCAGCATCCTAGGCACGCCCATCGGCTGATGTCTCGACCGGAATACGCAGCGCCGCGTTAGTTCCAGTGCAACGCCCGCGGCGCGGAACGTGATGATCACGGAAACAAGGGTGTCGAGCATGGCTCGTGCACCAACAGAAGCGTTGCTGCTCGAGATCATTACCGACGGCCCAGCGCGACCTCATAAGCAGCTGACGTTTCCCGTGCGCACCGGTCCCAAGAGAAAAACTGCAGCCGCCGCAGTCCAACTTGTACGAGTTGGCGTTGCCGATCCTGGTCTGACAACACGGTGTCGACCGCGTGCGCGATCGAGTCCGGGTCGTTCGGATCAAAGAATTCAGCAGCGTCACCGATGACTTCGGGTAGTGAACCAGTGTTGCTTGAGATAACAGGGCACTCGCATGACATCGCTTCCAAGGGAGGAAGACCGAATCCTTCGTAAAGTGAGGGATAGACGAAGGCTGCCGCAGCACGGTAGCACGCTGCCAGCACCGCGTCGTTGCCACCCAGATGGTGCAGACCATCCACGCGCACGCCCGCGTCGACGGCTGCTTGCCTTTCCTCTCTACTGAAGGGCCGGCCACCGAAGGCCAGGATGTCATACGCTGACCGCAGTGCCGGACGGGAGCCGACAGCGCGCAATAGGGCTCGGAAATTCTTGTAGCCATGGCGCTGCCCCACATACAACAGGAACGGCCGGCCCGTACCCGTCCCAACGGTGCAATTCGGGTACGGCAGTGGGTCGACGCCGAGGTAAACGACGTTCACCTTGTCCGGCGACACGTCGAACAAGTCGCACAGATCATTTTTCGCTGAGTTCGAAATTGCGATCAAGTGATCGGCCCTGCGGATCGCACTCTTCTTACGCCGTGTGGTCCCGTCCTGCAGACGGAAGCACTCGGGCATCCGTTCGTGGATCATGTCGTACACAGTGACCACCACCTTGGTGCCGCCCAAGTTCACGGGGCGATCTGTGTAGTAGGTCTCGTGCACGAGGTCGGGTCGCCAAGTTTGGCGGTTCTGCATTTTGAGTATTGTTCGATTTGCCGCAAGCAGCAAAGGGGCTGCTTCAGGCGGGAAAAACGGCAGGCGGATGCTGCCGCGCTGGGCAGCAAAATCATCCAGAAACTGGTTGATGTGCAATGGGGCGAAGATCCTCGTGTCGTGGCCGTGTTGTCCAAGATGCTCCGCCAGACGAACGGCATAGCGGGAAACGCCTCCGAACGACTGAATGCTGAAGGCCTGGTGATCAAAGGCGATCTTCATGACGCCCTGATCCCCGCACGTTCATGCTGGATCAGAGCTTGGAAAATGTCCGCATCTGCGATCGAGAAGCAGCAGAGGTCGAAGTAGACTGCCCCGCCGCCTGCGCCGCGGCGTTGCATCACATTGCAGACCAAGTCTTGCGCCAGGCCGCGCGTGAGGTCGGTACCCATCAGATAGTTGCCATAGTTGTCATACACAACGACCGAGCGATAACCGATACCACCCAAGCCTTCGACTGCTGCGACGGCTTCCGAGGGGTTCCAATTCCCGATGAGAGGGTCAAATTCGAAGAACAGGATCGGCATGTCCAGCGCCCCAAGCAACATGGCAAAGTCGAAACCGTTCGTGTCTGTCATGATGAGCTTGCCGGGCCCAAGATCGGCATTCTTCGCCAATATTTCCGGCACCGTGGTCGTGCGACTGGCGACCTGTTCACGCATAACCATCCGGCTTGGCATCAGATGCGCCGTGCCTCCCGTAGTCAGTACTTCGAAATCCACGTCGTCGGCCCCCGACGGACGAGGAAAGTTGGAATCACTCGGTTCGTGCCGGGCAACGGTAAAGGGTTGGCCTGCAGATATGGCAGAAACGCCGAATTGCCTTTCAAGCACAGGATGGGGCCGCTTACGATCGATCGGATTGCGAATGTTGGCGCCGATATTCAGTGTCACCATGCCTGTTTACTTGCTGTCGACCAGCCTGGCAATGACGGGCAGTTTTCGATCGTAGTTGAGAAACGCCTGCTGGTTTTCGTCCGCCTGTGGCCAAGTGGCAGCGTGATACGGCGGTGCGTCCCAACGAGACAGTACCGATGTTGCCGTTTTGCGAGCCAGCGCTTCGCGAACTTCAGAAGAATCCAGATATTCATTTGCGGTCGATTTTCGAGATGGCGAGTCCTAGGTGCCTCTCAATCAGGGGGCGATACAAGATGCCATACAGTGTGCAATGTGTGATGGCAAAGAATGCGGTGAAGACATAGACCATCGCGTCGACGCCCGTCGTTCGTGCCATAAGAAATTTCAAGGGAACGCCGACAGCAACGATGATTAGAACTGCAACGGCCTGCGGCCGGAGTATTCCCATGCCATTCATAAACATCGCAAAGCAATTAGCCATCGCCGCTACAACGGTCCACGTACCAAGGGCATAGACAAGACTGGCTGATGGGGCGACCTGACCGGCCGTCCAATACCGCAGCAAGGGAGCGCTCAAAAAGGCCAACACCACCACCGACGTGGCGGAATATGCGAGCGTCAACTGGGCTGCCGAGCCAAGCGTCTTGCGGATGAACGCCCGGTCATTGCGTGCATTGGCATCTGCGTATGCGGGCCACAGCGGGCTATTCAAGATGTTTATTGGCTGGGCAGCGAACAAGTACATGTGCTGAACCAGCGTGAAGGCGGCAACAGCGGACGCGCCCAGCGTGCTGGAGATGATCAAGCTGTCCATTCCCCACCCAAACGCAGTGCCGATCTGCAGGACGAAGAAAAGCAGACTGACGCGTAGCAACTTCGGTTTCTCAATTTTGGTTGAACGAACCAAGCCGGCAAGGCGAAACAATCCTTTGCGCCACAGTTGAATCCACAGCCACACTCCGGGCAACATGCCCCCCACCATGCTACATAGGAGCAGCACTAGCATGCCAGCGTGGTATCGCGTCGCGATGTACAACAACAAAAGCCCGACAAAGGTGCAGGGCACGCTGGTGGCGAAGACCTCAAAGCCACGCTGCAGGCCATGGTAGACCCGCAGCACGCCATTGGTGAAGATGGATGCGGCAAACAATCCTGCAAACATCAATACAGTGATGCGGATTTCATCGACCAGTGCGTCCGAGGTGGTCTTGATCAACACCTGCCACGGCAGCAGCCATGCAGCGGCGCCCAGCAACAGCAACAGCGCGAAGGCTAGGATAGCCAGCACTCCAAGTCCGCCGCTGACGGCCTGCGAAAGTTCGTTGATCCCAAGCTCGGACGCAGCACGCGCGATGCGGTTGGTCAGCCCATTGCCGACCCCCAGGTCGAGGAAGCTCAACACAGCGGCCAAGCTGGCAATGGTCATCCACGCGCCAAAACGCTCTGCGCCGAGATAGGGGACTGTCCAACTAACGGATAGCACCAAGGCGAGCATGCTGGCGGCACTGCTTGCTGCGTGCGCCAACATGGTCCACGAGGCTCGCCGGTAGCGCTCGGCCGCCCGGCCTTCCTCGGTGTCGGCAGGGAAAGGCTTTATCCGCAGATGGCGCGCGACGACGACAAGATTCACGGCTACCGCCTAGGTTGCTCATCCAGATAAGCCACCTGAGCGACGACGCTGTACTGGTGCATATCAAGGCGATTCATGCCGAGACGCGTGGCGGCTACGGCTGGCCGCGCATGTGCAAGAAATTGCTCGCGCGCGGCATCCGTGTAGACAAGGGCAGGGCGCAAAGTCTCGCGTTGGAGGCGCATCAATTGCCCCTGTGCCATCGAAGCCGGAACCATTTGAATGGTTGCCACAATGCTGCTGCAATCGGCCCCAGGTACCGCCCGATGATGGCTGGCTGCGCGCGCACGAAATTGGCATCGAAGGTACGCGATGACAACCCCGTGGCAGCGTACCAGGCGATTGGAACCGCCAGATAACGAACGCGCTGTCGCAGCTTCGCATCCCACAACAGACGAATGTTCAGCAGATGGTCGGCATGCGTGCGAAAGCGCCGCATGAAGGGTCCGTGCGTGGCAATTGCCTCGCGAGAATAAACAATCCCCTGATGGCAGACGTTGAGGACGAGGATCTGGAAGCGGTTGGGTAGAGCCCGATGACGCCCCTTCGAGCCCCAATAAACATCGGAGAAGACGGCTGCAGGCGACTCGGCCGCCACCAGGCTCAGAACTCGATGGACCGACGGCAAAAGGATGTCGTCCTTGCCCAGAAAGTAGAGATAGCGTCCCGTGCTGGCAGCAACGCCGTCGTTCATGGCCGCGTACACGCTCGGTCGCGATTCGGCGACGATGCGAGCATCCGGAAACTTCGCGGCCGTGTCGGCCACCTTGCTGCCGGGGAGCACCAGCACGATCTCCCGCATTTCTGGATCGGGAATGGCCAGACACACCGAATCCACACAGCGACGCAGTTCGAGGTCTGCGTCGAGTGCCGGGATGATGATGCTCAACAGTGGGGGAGTCACGACTGCGCTGCCAGCTCACGACGAAAGATGCCGTCGATCTGCAGCAGTTGCCCGGTCTGGGCATTGCCGAAGTTGTTCTCGACTCCGACCAGCATGTACCCCTTGCTGCGAAGGTCGGCATACAGGTCATCGAACAACGCCTGGCCCGCATAAAGTGGCGCCAACGACATCTCCAACTGAATCGTGTCGATACGCTCCAGGCTGCGAGCCGCACCCCGAAGGACTTGGGCCTCATAGCCTTGCGTATCGACCTTGAGGTAAATGTTGCGTGCACTGCCACAGGTCTTGTCGAACATGGCGTCCAGCGTCTCGATTCGGATGGTTTCCTCGCCGATGTAGCGGGAATGCGGCGCGGACTCCTCATGCAGTTTCAGCATCGCGAGAATCGAACTGCTCTCGGAGTTGCCCGCCACGTGGATCGTCTGAGTGCCCGGCATATCGCCCAAGCCCATTTGCAGCACCTGCCAGTCGACGTCTCCACGTGCTGCGCGCTCCAACTTGGCGTATGCGGCGCCGAGCGGCTCAAACGACACGATGCGCCCCCGGTATCCGAATTGTCGACGCAGCTCCAGTCCGAACTGTCCGGTATTCGCTCCAACATCCAGCACGGTGTCGATTCGATGGTGTTTGATCAGGCGCTGCCTGCGGGCGATGGGATGCGAACCCGGCTTGTAGGGCATGACGTCAATGCCAAAGCGACGAGCGAACAGCTGAGCGGACCTAAGAATCTCCATCAGCATCGATGGTCTTTCGGCGCTCTGCGTGCTGGCTGGAGTCTGGAAGTCCCAGGGCGCTGCATCATGAACGGGGCCGATGGCAACTTGCGCAACGCAAGCAGGCACCTCAAGACCACATCATCGATGAGGGACTGATGCCGTTGCCGGGGACTGAACACCGAAGCCCAGCGAGGCACAGCGGTCTCTTCGCGGTCAACGAAGTAATGCGTGAGCAAACTTTTGCCATCAGGTGAGATCAGGTTCCCGTAGTGCTCGAAGAACGCATGGATCTGTCCCAGCAGGCTGCTGGTCCAGTCGTCGCGCACGATGACCTTCCAGGCTCGTTGCATGCGCTTCACCAGTCCCGGATGTCGTCCGATCACGTTGCCGCCATGCTGGCGATACAGGAGCGTCGGCTCTTCGTCGTACACCACGACACCGAAGGCGCTCACGACCAGATAGATCCACCAATCATGAAAGCGAACCGACGCCGGTACGCCGGCCCGTTGCAAGAGCAACAGTGCGGCGCGATTGATAGCCGCCGTGCAACCAACGATGATGTTCTCGGTCAAGGCGTTGGCCATTGAGGGGCTGCGTGGCAGGGGCGGCGTTCGACCCAGCGGATGCAAGTTCTGATCGACGAACGTCTGCGCGCTTCCGTACAGCCCGGGCTCGCTGCCAAGCTGGTTGAGTCGTCCCCACGCACGCTGAAGCTTGTCAGGGAGCCAGACGTCATCCTGGTCGGCAAGCATGACCATGTCTACGTCCTTTGGAACCAGTGACAGCAAGGTGAGAAAGCTCTGTCCGAAACCTAAGTTTTGGCCGGCGATGATGGTGATCCGCGGGTCGGTCAGCGCCGCGATTTCGTCCACCGTTCTGTCGGTAGATCCATCGTCTCGTACAAGCACAGTGCCTCGCGCGGGAAGCTGTGACAAGACGGACAGCATTTGCTCTCGTACATACCGCTCGCCTTGGAAGGTCGACATGATCACGACCACGTACGGCGCATTTGCAGCAATCCCCAGGCTTCTTGTTGCTGGTGTCGAATCGAGCAGGTTATCACGGGCTACCACATCAGCCCCCAACTGTTTGTCCTGTTGCCACCGCCGGCCGGCGAGAATCGAATGCGCTGCGTAGCGCGGCGAAAAAAATCGATGCGAGCACCGATTGCGTTCCCATCAGCAGCAACGCCACGCCGGGAATGATCTGACGCATCGCCGCTTCTGGTTCCAGTGCGCCAAATCCGCTGCTGCCCCATTGCCAGGTCAGGCTTGCACACAATGCCAGACCCGCGAAGGTAGCAAGTCCGCCGCCGGCGGGCAGCAACGACCCGCTAGCCACGTGAAGTGCCCATCGATCGCGAGGGTGAATCGTGTTCAGGTGAGCCCAGTGGCGCGCAAGCACCGCACCCATCGCAAAAAGCATGGTTTGGTAGCCCAGCACCATCCCGGCGGACGCAAGCAATTGAGTGTGAATGCCGACGGGCCATCGACCCCATCCTCCCGGGTGCGCATGCGCGAGTCCTAACTGGACCAACCCCAGCAGGGCCAGCGCAGCGCCCGGGTAAAGAAACAGCCATCGCGGCGTGAATAGCAACAGAAAGCGCAGATGGCGCCAACCATCACGCCATGTGCGCAAGTGCGGCGGCCGATCGCGCCCGTCGGGAGACAAAGTGGTCGGCACCTCGGCAATGCGCAGGTGGCTCAAGGATGCCTTAACGACCATCTCGCTGGCAAACTCCATGCCTTCACAGCACAGCCCCAAGTGCAGGATCGCTTGCCGCTCAAAGCCGCGCAGACCACAGTGAAAGTCACCAATGGGTGACTTGAAGAACAACCGTCCGACAAAACTGAGCACCGGATTACCGAGGTAACGATGCAGCGGTGGCATGGCGCCGGGCAAGATCTTGCCGCGAAAGCGGTTGCCCATCACCAGCTGACTGCCGCTGCGGAGTGCAGCGACGAAGCCGTCAAGCTCGCCGAAGTCGTAACTTTGGTCGGCATCGCCCATGATGACATATTGCCCCTTTGCAGCTTCAATGCCGGCGATCAACGCCGCGCCGTAGCCACGCACGGGCACAGAGACGACGCGGGCCCCGCATGATGCGGCGAGATTCCGCGAGCCATCGGCCGAGCCATTGTCGGCAACAAGCACCTCTCCGCCGATGCCCGCGCGCGCAAGGAACGCCTTGGCCCTCGCGATGCAGGTTGGGAGCGTTCGCACCTCATTGAGGCATGGCATGAGGATAGTCAACTCAATCGGCGAGGCGTTCGCCGATGCTGAAAGATGTGCCGGACCGACGGGGGGAGCTATTACCGAATTCAGAACCGCCGCAGTCATAATTACTCTCGCCTCTAGGAAACTAGTATCCAATGAAAAGACACGCAGGCACATCCAGCTTTGGCCGGCGAGCTCTGCCTTCCTTGGTCAATTGATGTTGCGTCCATAGTCCTCCATCAGCTCTCCCCGCCGCTTGGAACATCGCCCAATCTCTTACGATATTACTATCAGCGACAGAGGCCTAAAGATTACTTCTTATCGAACAATGAACCCAAGAAGGTGCGCCTAATCTTTGTGCAGTCGAGGCTTAAGGACCCGCCTTGCGCCTTACGAAGTACAATCGGATTGAGCGCATTGTAGTACTTGTAAGCCACCTCGCCTGATCGATATACGTAAAGTCGCATATCCGAAGCTGGATAGTCGAAAAACACAAAGTCGTCGTTCAGTGTCGGAGCGCCTTTCCCCGGACCAAAGAATCGCGGACATCTTGACTCAATTTCTTTTGAAATTGCGACAGCCTCAGGCCAAATACCCGGGTATGGCGGAGCGACAATCGTCGAATCGAATATCGTGTCACAAAGCCAAAAGCCGGGCGCACCCCTGATCGTGCCGGCTGGAACGACAATCTGTACAGCAAATTTCGGTCCGAACGACTTCGCAATGATTGATCGACATTGCTCCACGGACATGACAGTCAAATGGTGTTCCGCAAGCTGAAGATTAATATCTTCGAGCACTTGTTTTGATGGGTATCCGCTATTACTACTCAGCCCCAAATAATTGGGATAAATGGTCTTTATTCTGGCGGATTGGCGAAGTAGCTTCTGAAGCAACTCTTTATTCTGACCTTCTACACCCTTCAAAAAGCTTAGATTGACCCACCGCGCATCCGACGAAAACGACGGGGCCAAAACTGAATAGGATGGTGTAGCGAGAGTGAGAAATGTTGCAGGGCCTCGATCCGACTCGGGGAGTTCCATGTGAAATGGCGAGACGCTGTTCCAATCGGTTAGCGACCAGGCTTGGAGGGGTTGCGCGGTGCTAGCGAGCCAGAATTGAACCACCAGCGCCAGCATTAACGTCGCACCTTTTAAAAATGCCGAGAGAGGTAACCTCCAAATCAAGGCAACACACACAGGCCCAACGATCACCAAGATTGCCAAATAGTATCTGCCATTTCCTGAAGTGAGAATCCATGCGATGAAGGTCGCGCAAAGGAAAGCCAACACGCGACCCATTGAATCCGGACTATTTGAAGTGCCTTTTACCCTCGTCGCCACGTAAACTAGCGAAAACACCGCAACCAATGCGAGTCGAACGTCGGGCGCTCGGATTTCTGCATAAATGTCTGCATCGGGCAGCAACATCGCGAACGGCCTTAAGAATCCGTCCATGATGTCGTCTGGCATGAATCGAATCATCATTTTAGCACTGACTGAAGAAGTGGGTAATAAGGATCTCCAAATCTGGTCCACATTTTCCAGCCCCAATATCCGTATGTCAGCAAGTAACCGGCAAGAGAACAAAGCATCAATGAAACAAGACGGCGGCCTTGCAGAGCCTTAATTTCATGGAACAACAATAGAGGCAGGGCAACTGCGATGACTATATTGCTAACCTTGAGTCCGACCGAAACTCCCGCCATGAATGCCGCTAGGAGTCCAAAATATCTCTCAGCACTTCCATTTTTCATTCGCTCGTAGCTAATTAGCGCGAGTGCGATTGCCCATATCATGGGCAAGGCCGCGAAAAAATCGTTCGCAGTCGTCGCGAATGTTGACAACACTATGGCACTGGAAAATGCCAGGAGTACGGCTCCAAAACGAAAAATTACCGCGCCCCAGGATCTTTCGGCTACCAACGTGTTCGAAATTAGCCATACCGCGGGAATTGCGATTGAACTCATGGAAATTGTCGCGATGCCCACCAATGAGCCGTGAATTCCATGACTGTAAAATTCATAGATTGGCAAGTACAAATACGGATACTGATAAGATTGCGACGCGGCAGCCCACAAATCGAGATCCAGCCGCGAGTGATGCGCCATCCAACCAAGATAGATATGATGGTTTAAGGCGTCCCAGCTAAATCCGAAATTTCCAAATTTCAGGAAAATGATGACCATCAACGCCCATGCCACCATCGTAGTAGCGATGATTTCGCATTTCTCGGATGGAGGCATGCGAAGGCCGGTTTTGGATGACATCATCTAGACTTCAGTGATTGCGGCAGGTGAATTATTCTGCCGCGAGTTCATAGAAAAAGCCGCCCGAAGGCGGCTTGGTTGATAAGAACAGACTTTTAAGTCTTACGGCATTCTGCAGGAACGTATTTCGCTGCAATCGTACCGTTCGAACCAGTTCCGTAGCTTGAACCGGCCGACTTGCAGTTCCAAGAAATCGATCCATTCGTAGGAATTGTTCCAGCCGTGAGAGCGCTGCCCGTGGGAGCACCATCAGTGGGCGTCAGGATGAGCGTCTTGCCACCGTCGATCGAGGCGTCATAGGTGATGGTGATCGCGCCAGTCGCGCCGATCGCGACCGATGCGACATTCTTAGTAGCGGCGGGCGAACTCCAACCGGACGCAAAAGCCAGACCGTTTGCCGCGTTCTCGGCGACAGCGGTCTTCGCGCTAGCAGCCAATGAGAGGCCTTCCGTAACTTTAGCGCGAACGGTGTAGTCCTGATAGGCCGGCAGCGCGACAGCAGCCAGAATACCGATGATCGCCACAACGATCATCAATTCGATGAGGGTGAAACCCTTTTGCACATTGCGTGCGATGGAACGACGGTTCATTTCAGTTACTCCAGGTTGGTTTACAGAGGGCCCGAGGTGTGCCCCCGGTGCGCTCATGTAACCGCAGCAACTGTGCCAACCTTGTTTCGTCCCTCTAGGCCGACGTTGCTGCGGATTTGTTCACGTTCCGGTTACAACGTGTGACCAAACTGTTGCCCGAGGCTGACGAGAGGTGACACTTTTGTCACTCACCGAGCAATCGTGTCACACCTCCAGCACTTCTGCCGCCTGCAGCCACCGAATATCCTGCCCCCGCGCTTCCAGCCCATCTGTGAGCCCGTCGATCTGGCTCATGATCTCGACCGTCTCAGCCGGCTTGGTATGAGTGATGTAGATAGGATAGTTCTTCCCGTCCGCAATCTGCGCCAATTCACCGGCCAGCGTCGCAGGCGAAAGATGCAAACTCCGCTGCGCCAGCGCCTGCTCCCGGTTGCTGAACGCCGTCTCGATCACCAGCATCGCCACGTCGAGTTGGTTCACCCGCTCCCAGAACGGCGCATTCCGCTCGGTATCGCCGCTGAACACCCAGTTCGGCCCGCCCTGGGCGCAGCGCACGGCATACCCGCAGGCCGGCACCGTATGCACGGCCGGCAGCACCTCGATGTGCTTGAGCTTGCGGCTGCCGATCTGCAGTTGCTGCCCGATCACCAGGTCATGGAAGCACACAAAGGGCGCTTCCCGGGTCGGGATGCTCGCGAAGTCGGGCCAGATGACGTTGTTGAACACGTGGGCTCGCAGCGCCTCGATGGTCGCGCGCAGCGCGTGCACGCGCAGCGGCCGCGTGCGGCGGCTGGCGACGGCATCGATCATCAGGGGGAGCGCGGCGACGTGGTCGAGATGCGAATGGGTGAGCACGACGTCGTCGATGTCGGCCATCTCGTCCAGGGTGAGGTCGCCGACGCCGGTGCCGGCGTCGACCAGCAGGTCGCTATCGACCAGGAAGGAGGTCGTGCGGCAGTCCTTGGCGATGGCGCCTGAGCACCCCAACACACGCACCTGCATTTTCGCGAGACCCTTCATCTGCCAGCCCGAGGGCTGGCTGTTACTTTGTTTCGAACCGGGTTGCGCCATCCCAGTCCGGATCTTTGGGCTGCAACGACATCGAGGCTAAACGCTGCGCGTATAGCAGGTAAAGGACTTTTTTGGCATCCACAGTAATGAGGGGCGAAAGCATAGCTTGACCTTGCTC
The DNA here is from genome assembly GCF_030317005.1 of Variovorax sp. J22R115. Taxonomy (NCBI): domain Bacteria; kingdom Pseudomonadati; phylum Pseudomonadota; class Betaproteobacteria; order Burkholderiales; family Comamonadaceae; genus Variovorax; species Variovorax sp. J22R115. Next base: position 61,666 of record NZ_JASZYM010000017.1, read on the forward strand.
CCAATCCTGTGCCCGGTAGGCCGAAAGGACTCCATTCCAGCGTTCGAGGTCCGCATACTGGCTCCGGACGGCGTCGACACGGCGGCAGACAGGGGTGAAGATCCGCGCCGTGCCCACCTTGCCCTGCACCCGCACGCAATCGAGTTCCTGCCAGACGAAGGTATGGACGAGTCGCTGCGTGGCCTCGCTCGCCACGATTTCGACGCCGTAGCGCCCCCCCAGGGCTTCGATGCGCGACGCGAGGTTGACCGCATCGCCGACGACGGTGTAGCTGCGCCGGACGGCCGAGCCCATGTCGCCCACGCTCATCACCCCGGAATTGATGCCGATGCCGATGCTGATCTCGGGCCGGCCGTTCTGGCGATGCGCTGCATTAAGCTCCCGCACGGCGGCCGCCATCTCGACGGCAGCCCGCACGGCCAGATCGGCGTGATTGGACATGTCGACGGGCGCTCCCCAGAACGCCATGACGCAGTCGCCCATGTACTTGTCGACGGTTCCACGGTGCGCGCTGATGACCTCCGTCAACCGGCTGAAAACCGCGTTCAGAAAGTCCTGCAGGTCGAGGGGCGTCATCTGCTCGGCCATCTTGGTGAAGCCGCGCATGTCGCAGAACATGACCGTGAGATCCTTGCTCTCGGCGCGCATGCTGTAGCGCTCGGGATCGGCCCGCATCTCGCTCACCAGTTCCGGCGGCACGTAGGTGCCGAACAGGTTGGCCAGGTTCCGGCTGGCGCGGGTTTCGACGAGAAAGCCCCAGCTCATGTTCAGGACGAATGCCAGTGCGACCACCGCGAGTGCGGATGCCAGCGGCAGCACGAGACCCGCCTGGATGAATAGCCATGTATTGATGCCAATGAGTGCAACGGTCGCGGCCACGGCAATGAGCACGGCGCGCGGCGCGGCGCTCAGCGACAGGCCAAAAGCCAGGATCAGGCCGGTTGCCAGCACCGTGACCAGTTCGTAGCCCAGCGCGTAATCGGGCACTACGGGCATTCGCCCGTCAAGTAAGCCGGAGACGATGTTGGCGTGCACTTCGACGCCGGGATAGGCTCCGCCTACCGGTGCGGATCGCAGATCCCCCAATCCGGGCGCCGTGGAGCCGACCAGCACCACCTTGTCCTTCAACTCGCCGGGGGGCAAGGCGCCACGGATGACGTCGACCGCGGAGATGTGCCGGAACGATCCTCCACGCGGCCCGCCGGCGCCGCGAAACGGCACGAGCGCGCTGGCGCTCGAATCCACCGGAATTCGCAGTGACTTCGTGCCGGCCTTCAGCAGCAGGGCTACGAGCGGTGGCGGACCGGCGTTCGCACCCGCCGGTGCAAATACGGGTGTGACGGTGTCCGCTCCAACGGCCAGGCGGTACACGGCAAGCCCGAGCGACTCGTAATAGCCAGGCTGCGCCTTAGTGCCGGTGTAACGCGCAATCAGGGGCACCGATCGAACGATGCCGTCCCTCTCCGCTTCGAGCAGCACGTTGAGAAATCCGGCCGCGGGCGCGGCCTCCCCCAACTGCGGGATGCTGCCGACAAAACCGTTCCAGTGCGTCGCGTAGGCGCGCCCTTCAGGGAACGCTCCGGGGAGCAGGAGCGGCGCTGGCAACACGCCGTTCGCGCGTGGCTCGACGCTCTGGGTGAAATAGAAGCCCAGCGCAACGCGTCGTCCGGCCAGCGCATCTGCGAAGGCTGCGTCATGGTCCAGCTCGGCGGTGAGGCGCTTGATTTCCTCGGCGAAGCCGATCTGGTGCTGCAGCGGTCCGTCTGCCAGCCGCCTCAGGACGTCGAGCCCTGAACTTTCATCGCGCTCGACAAACAGGATGTCGAAGCCCAGCACAGTGGCTTGCTGACGGTCCATGACCTCCGTCGTGAGGCGGGCGAGGTGGTCGCGCCGCCAGGGCCATTGGCCGAGTTGCTGGAGACTCGCATCGTCGATGTCGAGGATGACGACGCGCGAATCCATGGTGCGCGGCATGGTCGCCCGCAGACGCGCGTCGTAGATGAAATTGTCGAGTTCCTCCAGGAGCGGAAGGCGCCAGACGCCCACCACGTGCGCGACGACGAGCGCGATGGGCAGAAGGGTGACGGCAATCCGCGCCCAGCGCTGGCGCAGCGCGTTCATCGCGCCTCGCATGCGCTCATCCAGGGCGGAGGTAAAGGATCAGCTGACGACGAACTGCATCCGAGTGCCGCCGAGCTCGAGCACGTCGCCGTCTTGCAGGGCGACCGCCTCGCTGCCGAGAGGTTCGCCATTGAGGGAAGTGCCGCCGTCGATCGGCGCCACCACGTAGCCGTGCAAACGTCGGGTAACCGCAGCAACTGCCACGCCGGGCTTGCCGATGGTGGTGACGACCTTCTGCAGGGAAAGCTCGCGTCCAGCGCCGGAGCCGGACAGCACGCGGATGACCGCGACACCCGCAGTGCCGCCGCCAAGCGGTGCCTGCACCGTGGGTGCGGACGAAAGGGGAATCGGACCCGAGGGCGCTGGAGCAACGACGGTGCGTGTCGCTGTCCCGCTGTCGGCAGCGCCAGACGCCGCCACGTAGCGGACCTTGTATTTGCCGACCTCGATGACGTCGTTCTGCTCGAGCGCCTGCTTCTTGATGGCACGTCCGTTGACGTAGGTGCCATTGGTGCTGTTGAGATCTTCCAGGTAGACATCGCCGCCGATCATGTGCAGCACGGCATGCTCGCCGCTGATCGCCAGATTGTCGACCACGATGTCGTTGTACGGCCGCCGCCCGAGCGTCGTGCGGTCCTTGGCGAGCGTCACCTCCTTGATGACGACACCATCGATCGAAACGATCAATTTCGGCATGGCCGACTCCTGAATCTCATTTTTTTATTCACAGCGGGCCCTTGCGGTGGGTGGATTCCTTGAGCTTGCTATCCGGGGACTTCGGGCGTCTCGCTCCCACCTGCCCGAGCCAGGACAACCGAAATGTTATCCCGGCCGCCATTCTCGTTGGCAGTTGCAACCAAAAGTGTTGCTTTCTCCGGCAAATCGATATCTTGTAACAAAAGTGTGAAAAGCTGCGCGTCCGACACCATCTCGCTCAATCCGTCGGAACAGAGCAGGAAAAGGTCGCCAGCCTTCACGCTGTGCTCGTGCATTTCCAGTTCGACGTGGCGCTCGATGCCCAGCGCACGCGTGACCAGGTTGCGATGCGGCGACTGGACGGCCTGCTCGGGCGTGATCGCTCCTGCGTCGAGTTGCTCCTGCAGGAGTGAGTGGTCGCGTGTGAGGAGTTCGAATCTTTCGCCGCGAAGCCGATAGCAGCGGGAATCGCCGATGTGCCCGATGATCGCGCGCTGCGGACCGAAGGCGGCCAGCACCAGCGTGGTTCCCATGCCTTGGAGTTGCACGTTGGCGATGCCGGCTTCGAGGATTGCCGCATTGGCTTCGTCGGTGCCCGCCTGCAGGGCGCGGCGCACCGCCTTCGGGTTGGCGTGGGGCCCTGCGTGCGCGAGCCAGCGACCGAAACTGGCTTGCAGCAACGCGATGGCCATGCCGCTCGCGACTTCGCCGCCGTTGTAGCCGCCCATGCCATCGGCCAGCAGGACCAGCCCCAGCGAGGCGTCGAAAGCGATCGTGTCCTCGTTGTTGGCGCGCACCCTGCCCGGATCGGTGAGCGCGGCGAAATCCCAGGTCTGCACACCGGATTCAGTGGAAACGGGCGCGCCGGGATTTGCCATGACTCAATCAGTTGATATGCAGACGATCAGTGCTGGGTGCGCGCACGCTTCTGCAACCAGCGGCCCACGGCCACGACGAAGACCGCGCCGGCCATTGCGGCCGCGTAGTGCAGCCAGGGCTTCGCCACCAGCACGTCGCGCAGGATCGTATCGCTCACGATCGTCTCGCCACCCACCCAGCCGATGAGGGCGGCGCCGAGCATGACGATGATAGGGAAACGTTCCATGAGCTTGATCATGAGCGTACTGCCAAAAATCACCAACGGAATACTGATCGCAAGGCCGAGGATCAGCAGCACCATGCTGCCCTGAGCCGCCGCGGCGACCGCGATCACGTTGTCAAGGCTCATGACAAGGTCGGCCAGGAGGATGGTCCGCACCGCGGCCAGCATGCTGCCGTATTCCTTGTCTTCACCCTCGCCGTCTTCTTCTTCGCTGAGCAACTGGGTGCCGATCCACAGCAGCAGCGCGCCGCCGACGATCTGCAGGTAAGGCAGCGCCAGCAGCTTGGCCGCGACCACCGTGAGGATGATACGCAGCACCACCGCTGCGCCCGAGCCGAACAGCACCGCCGTGCGTTGCTGTTGCGGCGGCAGCGAGCGGGCCGCCATGGCGATGACCACGGCGTTGTCGCCGGACAGAATGATGTTGATCCAGACGATCTTGAGCAGGCCGATCCAGAAGTCCGCTGTTTGCAGATATTCCATGTCTCTATTCCACTGTTATAGATTGAAAAAGCGCCCGCAATCGGAATTGCGGGCGCCTTCTTCTTGTGTGGTCAGCGAGATAACGAGCTAATCAGAGAAGTGCCTTGAGGCGCTTGGCGAGCTCCGAGAAGTTGCGCGTCACCGTAAAGCCGCATTCTTCCATGATGGCGAGCTTGGCATCCGCGGTATCCGCGCCGCCGGAGATCAGCGCGCCGGCATGGCCCATGCGCTTGCCGGGAGGTGCCGTCACGCCGGCGATGAAACCGACGATCGGCTTCTTCATGTTGTCCTTGCACCAGCGGGCCGCGTCGGCTTCGTCGGGGCCGCCGATTTCGCCGATCATGATGACCGCGTCGGTGTCCGGATCGTCGTTGAACGCCTTCATCACGTCGATGTGCTTCAGGCCGTTGATCGGGTCGCCGCCGATGCCGACCGCCGACGATTGGCCGAGGCCGATCTCGGTGAGCTGCGCCACGGCTTCATAGGTCAGCGTGCCGGAGCGGCTGACCACGCCGATGCGGCCCTTGCGGTGGATGTGGCCGGGCATGATGCCGATCTTGATCTCGTCGGGCGTGATCAGGCCGGGGCAGTTCGGGCCGAGCAGCAGCGTCTTCTTGCCGCCGGCGGCTTCCTTGGCCTTCATCTTGTTGCGCACTTCGAGCATGTCGCGAACCGGGATGCCTTCGGTGATGCAGATCGCCATGTCCAGGTCGGCCTCGACGGCCTCCCAGATCGCAGCGGCAGCGCCTGCCGGCGGCACGTAGATCACCGACACGGTCGCGCCGGTCTGCGTCGCGGCTTCCTTGACGGAGCCGAAGATCGGGATGTTGAAGATCGACTCGCCGGCCTTCTTCGGGTTCACGCCCGCGACGAAGCAGTTCTTGCCGTTCGCGTATTCCTGGCACTTCTCGGTGTGGAACTGGCCGGTCTTGCCGGTGATGCCTTGCGTGATGACTTTGGTGTCTTTGTTGATATAGATCGACATGACGTTTCCTTAGGCTTTCTTGACTGCTGCCACGACCTTCTGGGCCGCTTCCGCCATGGTGTCGGCGCTGATGATCGGCAGGCCCGAATCGGCCAGCAGCTTCTTGCCTTCGACTTCGTTGGTGCCCTTCATGCGCACGACCAGCGGCACTTGCAGGTTCACGGCCTTGCAGGCTGCGATCACGCCGGTGGCGATGGTGTCGCACTTCATGATGCCGCCGAAGATGTTGACGAGGATGGCCTCGACATTCTTGTTCTTCAGCATGATCTTGAAGGCTTCGGTGACCTTCTCGGGGGTGGCACCGCCGCCCACGTCGAGGAAGTTGGCAGGCTCGCCGCCGAAGAGCTTGATGGTATCCATGGTGGCCATCGCGAGGCCGGCGCCGTTCACCAGGCAGCCGATGTTGCCGTCGAGGCTGATGTAGGCGAGATCGAACTTGCTGGCTTCGACTTCGGCCGCATCTTCCTCGTCGAGGTCGCGCAGCGCCACGATTTCGGGGTGGCGGAACAGCGCGTTGCTGTCGAAGTTGAACTTGGCGTCCAGCGCCATCACCTTGCCCTTGCTGTCACGGTTGAGCGGGTTGATCTCGACCAGCGAGGCGTCCGTCTCCATGTAGCAGGCGTAGAGCTTTTTCAGGATGTCCACGGTCTGGGCGGTGGAATCGGCCGGCATGCCGATGCCGTCGGCGATCTGCTTGGCCTGCGCATCGGTCAGTCCGTCCTTCGGGTCGGCGTAGACGGTGATGATCTTCTCGGGCGTGGAGTGGGCCACTTCCTCGATGTCCATGCCGCCTTCGCTCGAAGCGATGAAGGCCACCTTCTGGGTGGCGCGGTCGGTCACGGCCGAGACGTAGTATTCCTTCTGGATGTCGGCGCCGTCCTCGATGTAGAGGCGACGGACCTTCTGGCCTTCAGGGCCGGTCTGGTGCGTCTTGAGCTGCATGCCGAGGATGTCGCCAGCGAGTTTCTTGACGTCTTCGATCGACTTGGCGACCTTGACGCCACCGCCCTTGCCGCGGCCACCCGCGTGAATCTGGGCTTTGACAACCCAGACCGGGCCGCCGAGCTTTTGAGCGGCTTCGACCGCCTCCTGCACTGTGTACGCCGGAATGCCGCGCGGCACAGGCACGCCGAACTTGGCAAGAATTTCCTTGCCTTGGTACTCGTGAATCTTCATGAGGATGTCTCTCGGATCGAGGTTTAGAGAACGGGAGAATTTGGCTGTTGCCCACGGGCCACGGCGCCCAGAGGGCGGGGGCGGCGGACAGCAGAGGACTGTATCATGGTGCGCCGCACCAACGGCAAACCCGTCGCTGTGGTCAATACGTACTTTCTCCAGAAGCATCCCAGAGGCTCCCCGTCATGGTCAAGGTCTTCATCGATGGCGAAGCCGGCACCACCGGCCTGCAAATCCGCGAGCGGCTCCAGAAGATGCCGCAGATCGAACTCGTCAGCATCGCGCCCGACCTGCGCAAGGACATCGCCGCCAAGCGCGAACTGATGGCCGGCGTCGACCTGGTCGTGCTGTGCCTGCACGACGATGCCGCGCGCGAATCGGTCGCACTAATTGATCAGCTCGAAGGTCGCCGCCCCAAGATCATCGATGCCTCCACCGCGCACCGCACGGCTGCGGGATGGGTGTTCGGCTTCCCCGAACTCGCGGCCGGGCAGAAGGACGCCGTGGCCAAGGCCGAGCGCGTGGCCAACCCCGGCTGCTACGCCACCGGCGCCATCGCCATCGTCCGCCCGCTGGTCGATGCAGGGCTCCTGCCGCCCGACTTTCCGATCGCCCTCCCCTCCGTCAGCGGCTATTCCGGCGGCGGGCGCTCGATGATCGAGGCGTACGAAAGCGGCCAGGCGCCCCTGTTCGAGACCTATGCGCTCGGGCTCAAGCACAAGCACATCCCCGAGATCATGAAATACACCGGCCTCACGCGCCGGCCGGTTTTCATTCCCTCCGTCGGCAACTTCAAGCAGGGCATGCTGGTGCAGTTGCCTTTGCATCTGGACGACCTGCCCGACCGCCCCAAGGCCAGCGACCTGCATGACGCACTGGCCGCGCACTACGCCAGGAGCAACACGCCGGAACAGTTCGTGAAGGTGCTGCCGCCCACCGAGGACGGCAAGATCGATGCGCTGTCGCTCAACGACACCAATCAGCTCGACATTCGGGTGTTCCCGAACGAAGACCATCGCCATGCGGTCGTCATCGCCCGCCTGGACAACCTGGGCAAGGGCGCGAGCGGCGCCGCGGTGCAAAACCTCAAGCTGATGCTCGGGCTCTGAGCCCTCACTCGTCCGGGTCGTAACGCAGCACCTTTGCGACCACGGCGCCGGCGAATCCGCGGGCCAGCAGGAATCGCGTCTGCTTCGCGCGCTCCGCCGCATCCTGCGGCAGCTCGCCGAAGCGGCGGCGCCAGACGTCACGTGCACGATCGAGCTCGCTGCCCTGGAGGCTGGCGACCGCTTCGGCGACCGCCTCGGGCGCAATGCCCTTGTGCAGCAGCTCCTGGCGCACGCGTGCCGCGCCGTGGCGCGCTGAGCGCTGATGCAGGACCGACTGCACCACCCTCGCCTCGCTGATGAAATCCTTGGCAGCCAGTTCGTCGAGCGCGCGTGCCAGATCGCCCGACTGTTCCTCGTACTTTGCGAGCTTGCGTTCGAGTTCGGCACGCGAATGCTCCCGCTGGCTCAGCAGTCGCAGCGCGCGCCCCTTGAGAGATGGAGCGGCAAAGGCCATGGGGTAGGTTGAATCGCTGCGTATCGAAGCGCACCCGCCGCTGGGGACGGGTGGCGCGAGCCCGATCGAGGCTTACTTCTTCTCTTTCTCGACCGGTGCGTCGGCGGGCGCCTCGGCCAAGAGGAGCGGAATGCCCAGCGATTCGCGCACCTTGTTCTCGATCTCGCGCGACAACTCGCGGTTCTCGCGCAGGAACTCGCGTGCGTTGTCGCGGCCCTGCCCGATCTTCTCGCCGTTGTAGGCGTACCAGGCGCCCGACTTGTCGACGATCTTGGCGGCCACGCCCATGTCGATGATCTCGCCCTCGCGGCTGATGCCCTCGCCAAACAGGATGTCGAACTCGGCCGTCTTGAAGGGTGGCGAGACCTTGTTCTTGACCACCTTGACCTTGGTCTCGTTGCCGATCGCCTCGTCGCCCTTCTTGATGGTGCCGATGCGGCGGATGTCCAGGCGCACCGAGGCGTAGAACTTCAGCGCATTGCCGCCGGTGGTGGTTTCGGGCGAGCCGAACATCACGCCGATCTTCATGCGGATCTGATTGATGAAGATGACCATGCAGTTGGTCTTCTTGATGGTGGCGGTCAGCTTGCGCAGCGCCTGGCTCATCAGGCGGGCCTGCAGGCCGGGCAGCGAGTCGCCCATTTCGCCTTCGATTTCGGCCTTGGGCGTGAGCGCGGCGACCGAGTCGACCACGATCAGGTCGACCGCGCCGGAACGCACCAGCGAATCGACGATCTCGAGCGCCTGCTCGCCGGTGTCGGGCTGGCTGATGAGCAGGTCGGAGAGGTTCACGCCGAGCTTCTGCGCGTACTGCACGTCGAGCGCGTGCTCGGCATCGACGAAGGCGCAGGTGCCGGCCTGGCGCTGCATTTCGGCGATGACCTGGAGCGTGAGCGTGGTCTTGCCGGACGATTCCGGGCCGTAGATTTCGATGACGCGACCGCGCGGCAGGCCGCCGACGCCGAGCGCGATGTCGAGGCCGAGCGAGCCGGTGGAGACCACCTGGATGTCTTCCAGCGCTTCGCCTTCGCCGAGCCGCATGATCGTGCCCTTGCCGAACTGCTTTTCGATCTGGGCCAATGCGGCCTGGAGGGCTTTGGCCTTTTCGCTGTTGGCGACCGAAATGCTTGCGCCCTTGACGACTGCGTCCATGTGGAAAACTCCTTGAATATCAACGGGTTGGGTGGGATTCATCCCGCTGCTTTTAATTACAGGCTGGATGCTTGAACAGTAGTGTAGGGGCCAATGAGTGCGAGTAAACCCATTTTTTGGTCAGTTTGCTTTACTATCTGGCCGCCATGTCAGCCCCCGTTTTCCCGATCGACCACGAAGCCTGGCGGCAAACCCACCTGGGACGCCTGCTCGGCCATGCCATGCGCCGTTTCGACGAACGCGTGCTCGCGTTGATGGCCCATGACGCCGAGGTGCCGCTCGCGCTCTCGAACCTCGCGGCACGCGCGCAGGTAAGCGCCGCGCATATCCACATCACGCGCCACCTCGCGCGTGACGGCTCGCGCCTGACCGAACTTGCCGAGCGCGCCGGCATGACCAAGCAGGCGATGGGAGCGCTCGTCGACCAATGCGAGGCCTGGGGCCTGGTGACGCGCGGGCCTGATCCGCTCGATGCGCGCGCGCGTCGAGTGCTCTTCACCGCTGATGGCCTGGCCTGGCTCGAGGCCTTCCGCAACGCCGTCGCACAGGCGGAGAAGGAGTTCCGCGCCAGCGTGGGCGACGAGATCGCCACCGTGGTAACCATCGGTCTCGAAGCCTATGCAGCGGCCTAGAATTCGATGGGAATTGGCGCGACCAAGTCCAGGGACCCTGCGGAACCGGCTCCGCCGGGCCGCTGGGGTTGCCCCCGGAGAGGGGGTGCAGAGCCACACGACGTGGGCGAGGCTGGGGGTGAACCTAGGATGCGAATACTGATTGCGGAAGATGACCAGGTGCTGGCCGACGCCCTCCTGCGCAGCCTGCGCACCTCCGGCTCGGCGGTCGACCACGTGGCGACCGGTTCGCAAGCCGATGCCGCGCTGATGACCAACAGCGAATTCGACCTGCTAATTCTCGACCTCGGCCTGCCCAACCTGCACGGCCTCGAAATCCTCAAGCGGCTGCGTGCGCGCGGCTCGCAGTTGCCGGTGCTGGTGCTGACCGCTGCCGACAGCGTCGAGGAGCGCGTCAAGGGCCTCGACTACGGCGCCGACGACTACATGGCCAAGCCCTTCTCGCTGCAGGAACTCGAGGCGCGCGTGCGTGCGCTCACGCGGCGCGGCATGGGCGCCACCAGCAACGCAATCAAGCACGGCCCGCTGGTCTACGACCAGGCCGGCCGCGTCGCGACCATCGACGGCAAGATGATCGAACTCTCCGCGCGCGAACTCGGCCTGCTCGAAGTCCTGCTGCAGCGCGCCGGACGCCTGGTGAGCAAGGACCAACTGGTCGAGCGCCTGTGCGAGTGGGGCGAGGAGGTCAGCCTCAACGCGATCGAGGTGTATATCCACCGCCTGCGCAAGAAGATCGAGAAGGGCCCGGTGCGCATCGCCACCGTGCGCGGCCTCGGCTACTGCCTCGAGAAGATTCCCTCCTGATGCCTCGCTGCGCTTCGCGCGAAGCCCGGGGGCGCGCCACGTGAAGCTTTTTCAGCGCGCACAGCGTTCTCTGTTCGGTGAGATCCTCGACTGGATGCTCACGCCGCTGCTGCTGCTGGTGCCAGTCAGCATCGGCGTCACGTGGCTGGTGGCGCAGGGCATCGCGAACGCGCCTTTCGATCGCGCGCTGGAAGCCAACATCCAGATCCTCGCGCGGCTTGTCGACGTGGAAAACGGGCGCATCCAGTTCGTGCTGCCGCAGCCGGCGCGCGAGATCCTCGGCGGCGACGAGATCGACCGCGTGTACTACCAGTTGCTCGACGGGCACGGCACGCTGCTCAGCGGCGAACGCGAGATTCCGTTTCCTGGCACGGACGACCCTCCGATCCCAGGCGTGGTCTACCTGAGCAATGGGCAGATTCATGGCAAGGCCGTGCGCATCGCCTCGCTCTGGATCGCCGGAACCTCGCCCGACGCGCCGCTGACGCTGCTGCAGGTGGCCGAAACGCGCGAGAAGCAGTCGGTGCTCGCAACCGAGATCATCAAGGGCGTGCTGCTGCCGCAGTTCGCGATTCTGCCGCTGGCAGTGCTGCTGATCTGGCTTGCGCTGGTGCGCGGCATCAAGCCGCTGTCGGTGGTGGAGGCGCGCATCCGCGAGCGGCGGCCGGGCGACCTGAGCCCGCTCGACGAGTCCTCCGTGCCGCTCGAAGTGGTGCCGCTGGTGCTGTCGGTCAACGATCTGCTGAACAAGCTCAACGACTCCATCGGCACCCAGAAGCGCTTCCTGGCCGATGCGGCGCACCAGCTCAAGACGCCGCTCGCAGGCCTGCGCATGCAGGCCGACCTGGCGCAGCGCGAAGGCGCCAATGCGAATGAACTGAAGCAATCCCTCAAGCAGATCGGCCGCGCGAGCGTGCGCGCGACGCACACCGTGAACCAGTTGCTGTCGCTCGCCCGCGCGGAAGGCAGCGGCGCCAACATCGGCCGGCAGCCCTGCGACCTCGCACGACTGACGATCGAAGTCGTGCGCGAAGCGGTGCCGCGCGCGATCGACAAGCGCATCGACCTCGGCTATGAAGGCGCCGAGCCGGGTGCGCCCGGCGTGGCCTTCGAAGGCAATCCGACACTCCTGAAGGAGCTGGTGCGCAACCTGCTGGACAACGCCATCAACTACACGCCCTCCACGCCGGAGCGGCCGGGCGTGATCACTGCGCGGGTGCTGGCCGATCCCTTCGGCCGCATCGTCGTGCTGCAGGTCGAGGACAACGGCCCGGGCATCCCCGAGAGCGAGCGCGAGTTGGTGTTCCAGCCCTTCTACCGCGTGCTGGGGAATGAAGCGGACGGTTCCGGTCTGGGCCTGCCGATCGTGCTGGAGATTGCGCGACAGCACTTCGCAACGGTGCGACTGGAAGACGCGCACCCGGGCCAGCACCCTCCGGGCACGCTCGTGAGCCTGCGCTTCGACGCCAACGAAAGCGAACGCCGCGCCGAACGGCCTCGCGCCTAGGGCTTCGGAGGCTCGTCCTTGCGGATCTGCAGCATCTGCGGCCGCACCTGTTGCGTCAGGCGCTGCGGCTCGCGTTCGCTGAAGCGTGCAGGCTCGGTGCCGAAGACGGCGAGCCCGCCGCGCGTCCAGGCGAAGTAGCCCAGGTTCGCCAGCAGCAGGACAACGACCAGCAGCCGCAACATCATGGTCGCGTGCGCACGGGCCGCACGCTGACTTCCGCGCTGATGATCGACTTCACGCCCGAAGTCGTTCGCACCAGCAGCTCGCCGCCCCAGCCCACACCTTCGCAAAGCCCTTCGGTGCCGTCGCTGAGCTGGACCTCGCGGCCGCGCAGGACATCGCGCGCGGCGAAGCGGGGGGCAAAGGGTACGAAGCCATCCTCGTCGAAGAGCTGAATATCGCGGACCAGCGGCAGCGCGATGTCACGCAGTACCTCGGCCGGGGTGGCGAGCGGACGCCATTCCTGCACCCAGGCCGGCGGTGTGCTGAGGCCGGTGGCGTCACGAGGCCCGATGTTGATGCCGATGCCGATCACCAGATAGCGCTCGGCAGCATCCTGTTGGAGCGTGGCGGTTTCGATCAGGATGCCGACCAGCTTGCGCTCGCGGTACCACAGGTCGTTGGGCCACTTGAGCGACAGGCCCACGGCGTTCGAAGGGTCGAGACTTTCCGCCACGCTGACCCCCACGGCGAGCGACAACCCCGACCAGTCGCGAGGCGCCAGCGGCAGGCCCAGCGAGAAAGTCAGGGTGGCGGGTTCGCGATCGCTCTGCGCGCTTTGCCAGGCGCGGCCCATCCGGCCGTGCCCCGCCGTCTGTCGCTCGGCGGCCAGCAGCACCGGCGCCTGGCGGCCATCGCGGGCACGCCGCATGAGTTCGCTGCTGGTGGAATCGATCTCGGGGACGACCTCGACGGCGAACCCAGGCAGAAGGGGCGCCACTGCGCCCGCGATCTCGTCCTCGAACCAGGGCGTGGCCATGATCAGCGCTTGCCGGTTTTCCCGGACTTGCCGTCCTTGGCGGCCTTGGCCTTCTTCTTCGGTTCCTTGCCGGCCTCGCCGCCGTTCTTGTCGAGCTTCTTGCTCAGCTTGATTTCGCTCTTTTTCTCGGCCTTTTTGTCGCCGTTCTTCTCGCTCTTCCTGTCCTTCTTCTTGCTCTTCTTGTCCTTGTCGGACTTCGGGGCGAGCAGCGTGCCGCGGCAGCTTTCGGAGCCGCACCAGCAGGGGAACTCGGCCTTCAGCTTCCTCGTGTAGGGCTCGTCGATGATCAGGCCGTAGTCGTAGCTCAGCTCTTCGCCGGCCGCGATGTTGCGCAGCGCCTTGATGAAGACGCGGCCGTCCTGCTCGTCGGCTTCGCAGCTGGGATCGCAGGAATGGTTGATCCAGCGGGCGGCATTGCCGTTGACGCCGCCATCGATCACACGGCCATCATCGATGTGGAAGTAGAAGGTGTGGTTGGGCTGCGCCGGGTCGTGCGGATGGCGGCGCAGCGCTTCCTTCCAGGTGATGACCTCGCCCTTGTATTCGATGAGCGTTTCGCCCTCCGCTATATCCTGCACGGCGAAGACGCCGTTGCCATGAACGCCGGAGCGCCGCGTCTGGATGCGGCGGCCGCCGGAAACGGGGGATTTGGATGGCATCGCGGAAGTCTGTTAGTTTGAATATGTACGCATGCGCGTGCGCGTACGCACGCGAGAAGCGCCAGATTGTAGATGTGGCCCCCACGCTCCCCCACTGCGTGTCGTCGCTGCCCCCCGAGGGGGCCGCAGGCCGCCTTGGGGCGGCCCGGCGCCGGCCTATTTTTTGAGAATGGAATCGTTGATGAAGACTTTGGTGATTGCAGAGAAGCCATCGGTGGCCCAGGACATCGTCCGGGCGCTCACGCCCGTGGCCGGCAAGTTCGACAAGCACGAAGAACACTTCGAGAACGAAAAGTACGTCGTGACCAGTGCCGTCGGTCACCTGGTGGAAATCCAGGCGCCCGAGGAGTTCGACGTCAAGCGCGGCAAGTGGAGCTTCGCCAACCTGCCGGTGATCCCGCCGCGCTTCGACCTCAAGCCGGTCGACAAGACCAAGACCCGCCTCAACGCGGTCGTGAAGCAGGCCAAGCGCAAGGACGTGACGCAGCTCGTGAACGCCTGCGACGCGGGCCGCGAGGGTGAGTTGATCTTCCGCCTGATCGAGCAGTACGCGGGCGGCAAGTCGCCGCTGGGCAAGCCGGTCAAGCGCCTCTGGCTGCAATCGATGACGCCGCAGGCCATCCGCGACGGCTTCGACCAGTTGCGCACCGAGCAGCAGATGCAGGGCCTGGCCGATGCCGCGCGCTCGCGCTCGGAGGCCGACTGGCTGGTCGGCATCAACGGTACGCGCGCCATGACGGCGTTCAACTCGCGCGACGGCGGGTTCTTCCTGACCACCGTGGGCCGCGTGCAGACGCCGACGCTCTCCGTCGTGGTCGAACGCGAGGAAAAGATCCGCAAGTTCGTGAGCCGCGACTATTGGGAAGTGCACGGCAGCTTCCTGGCCGAGGCGGGCGAATACCCGGGCAAGTGGTTCGACCCCAACTGGAAAAAGCCGCCGCCCGGCCCGGACGGCGTGGCCGACCCCGAGCAGCGCGCCGACCGCGTGTGGAACGAACGTGAAGCCCGCGAGATCGCCGAAGCCGCGCGCGGCAAGACCGCCACCGTCACCGAGGAGAGCAAGCCCACCACGCAGGCTTCGCCGCTGCTGTTCGACCTGACTTCACTGCAACGCGAGGCCAACGGCCGCTTCGGCTTCAGCGCCAAGACCACGCTGGCGCTGGCGCAAAGCCTTTATGAACGCCACAAGGCGCTGACCTACCCGCGGACCGACTCGCGAGCGCTGCCCGAGGACTACCTGCCGGTCGTCAAGCAGACCATGGGCATGCTCGCGAACAGCGGGATGCGGCACCTGGCGCCCTTCGCGCAGCAGGCCATCGACGGCAACTACGTGAAGCCCTCGAAGCGCATCTTCGACAACGCCAAGGTCAGCGATCACTTTGCGATCATCCCGACCTTGCAAGCGCCGAGCGGCCTCTCCGACGCGGAACAGAAGCTCTATGACTTCGTGGTCCGCCGCTTCATGTCGGTGTTCTTCCCCAGCGCCGAATACCAGGTGACGACCCGCATCAGCACGGTCGAGCACGCGGGCAAGAAGTACCCGTTTCGCACCGACGGAAAGGTGCTGGTGAAGCCGGGCTGGCTCGCCATCTACGGCAAGGAAGCGCAGGACGACGAAAAGGAAGACGACAAGGACGGCAAGCGCCTCGTGCCGGTGAAGCCCGGCGAGATGGTGAAGGTCGAGTCCGTCGAGCCCAAGGGCCTCAAGACGCGCCCACCCGCGCGCTATTCGGAAGCCACGTTGCTCGGCGCGATGGAAGGCGCGGGCAAGACCATCGACGACGACGAACTGCGCGAGGCCATGCAGGAGAAGGGCCTCGGCACCCCCGCCACGCGCGCGGCCATCATCGAAGGCCTGCTGGCCGAGAAATACATGCATCGCGAAGGCCGCGAGCTGATCCCGACCGCCAAGGCCTTCCAGCTCATGACGCTGCTGCGCGGCCTCGGCGTGGAAGAGCTCTCCAAGGCCGAACTCACCGGGGAATGGGAATACAAGCTCGCGCAGATGGAACATGGCAAGCTCAGCCGCGAGGCCTTCATGCGCGAGATCGCCGAGATGACGGAGCACATCGTCAAGAAGGCCAAGGAGTACGACCGCGACACCGTGCCCGGCGACTACGCCACGCTCGCGACGCCGTGCCCCAACTGCGGCGGCGTGGTGAAGGAGAACTACCGCCGCTATTCCTGCACCGGCAAGCCCGGGCAGGAGCCCTGCGGCTTCTCCTTCGGCAAGTCGCCCGCGGGCCGCACCTTCGAAGTGGAGGAGGCGGAGCAACTGCTGCGCGACAAGCAGATCGGCCCGCTGGAGGGCTTCCGCTCCAAGGCCGGCTGGCCCTTCACCTCGGAGATCGTCCTCAAGTTCGACGACGAGGCGAACAACTGGAAGCTGGAGTTCGACTTCGGCGACGACAAGAACGCCGAGACCGGAGAGATCGTCGACTTCGCCGGCCAGGAGTCGCTCGGCCCGTGCCCGAAATGCGCCTCGCGCGTGTTCGAGTACGGCAGCAACTACGTCTGCGAGAAGTCGGTGCCGACCGAAGCTCAGCCCACCCCGAGCTGCGACTTCAAGACCGGCAAGATCATCCTGCAGCAGCCCGTGGATCGCGCGCAGGTCGAAAAACTGCTCGCCACCGGCAAGACGGACCTGCTCGACAAGTTCGTCTCCATGCGCACGCGCCGTGCGTTCAAGGCCTTCCTGGCCTGGAACAAGGAAGAGGGCAAGGTGACCTTCGAGTTCGAGCCCCGGACCAGCAAGTTCCCGCCGCGCAAGACCTTCACCAAGGCCGCACCGGCCGCTGCAAAGAAGGCGGCGGCGAAAACGCCGGCAGCCAAGAAGGTCGCGGCAAAGAAGGCTGCCGCCCCCAAGGCACCACGCAAGCCGGGCGCGGGCCTCAAGCCCAGCGACGCGCTGGCTGCGGTGATCGGCGCGGACCCCGTGCCGCGCACCGAGGTCATCAAGAAGCTGTGGGACTACATCAAGGCCAACGGCCTGCAGGACGCGGCCAACAAGCGTGCCATCAACGCCGATGCCAAGCTGAAGCCGGTGTTCGGCAAGGATCAGGTCACGATGTTCGAGCTGGCCGGCATCGTGGGTAAACATCTGGCCTGAAGAGACAGGAGATTCGCATGAAGCAGTTCTTTGCCATCTCGTTCGCTGCGGCCCTTTGCCTGCTCGCGGGCTGCGCCGCGCCGGGCTCCGGCGGCGGCTCGGCCTCCAGCGGCAGCACGGGCAGCAACGGCATCACCGTGTTCGGCACGATCGATGCCGGCGTCAGCGGCTACAAGAACCAGAGCCGCTAGTTCATGAGCAAGGCCTGCCGCAGCAGCCGCGCCGCGCGGTTGCGGATGCGGCCAGGCGCGCTGCGCAGCGGACCGCGCGGACTCACCTTGGCCGTCGCGCAAGCCCACAGGAAGTCCTCGAGGATCGCCGTGTCGTCGACCGTGTCGGTCGCGCCGTAGTTGTGGAACTCCGGGTGCCACTGGGTCGCCGCGATGTAGCTGCGGCCGCGATCGGGCCGGCGGCGGATGGCTTCGGCCACGTGGTCGGGAATGCTCCAGGCCTCGACCTCGAAACCGGGCGCCAGATCCTTCACGCCCTGGTGATGGATGCTGTTGACGCGCGCTGTCTCCATGTCTGGGTAGAGGTGCGAGAGCCGTGATCCCGGCGTGATGCGGATCTCATGGAAGTTCTGGTCGTAGGTGACCGGATCGCGATGCCGCTGGGCATTGGGATGCTGCGCCTCGATGTCCTGGTAGAGCGTGCCGCCGAAAGCCACATTGATCAACTGCAAGCCCCGGCAAACGCCGAAGATGGGCTTGCCCGCCTGCTCGAAGGCTTCGACCAGCGCGAGGTCGTAGAGGTCGCGGACGCGGTCGCCGATCCAGGCGTCCTTGAGGGGCACCTCGCCGTAGCTGCCAGGCCAGACGTCGGCCCCGCCGTGCATCACGACACCGTCGAGCCATTCGGCGTAGTGCGAGAGCTTGGTGTCGCCACGCGCCGTTTCGCCCGTCGGGCAGGGGACCATCACCACCATCGCGCCGGCCGACATCAGCCAGTGGGCGATCGACTGCTCCACGTACTGCAGCGTCTTGTTGGTGAACAAGGAGCGCGCAGGGTCGGCGTGGGAGAAGCAGGCGGACAGGCCGATCTTGAGACGCCCGGAAACCGTTTGTGACATCGCATTCGGGGCGCCGACCTGTGCCGCTTCGCCCTCGGATTGACAGAGCGCCCATTGTGAAACGTTCCGGCGTAATGCGCACACGCCGTGGGGCTTCGCAGCGTGTCGGACAACGCCTCGCGTTGCGTCGACGCAAATCGTGCATCATTTGCGCCGATTGACCAGGAGACAAGCGATGAAGACGATCAAGGGGCCTGCCATTTTTCTGGCCCAGTTCACTGGCGACACCGCGCCGTTCAACTCGCTCGACACCATCGCCGGCTGGGCGGCGGGCCTTGGCTACAAGGGCGTGCAGATCCCGAGCTGGGACGGCCGCATCTTCGACCTCAAGAAGGCTGCCGAGAGCAAGTCCTACTGCGATGAAGTGAAGGGCACGCTCGCAAGGCATGGGCTCGAGATCACCGAACTGTCGACGCATCTGCAAGGCCAGCTGGTCGCGGTGCACCCCGCTTACGACGCGGGCTTCGACGGCTTCGCCGCGCCCGAAGTGCGCAACGATCCGGTCCGGCGGCAGAAATGGGCGGTCGAGCAGCTGCACTACGCCGCGCAGGCTTCGTCGAATCTCGGCCTGACCGCCCACGCGACCTTCTCCGGCGCGCTGGCGTGGCCCTATCTCTACTCCTGGCCGCCGCGCCCGCCCGGCCTCATCGAGGAAGCCTTCGATGAACTCGCGCGGCGCTGGAAGCCGATCCTCGACCGATTCGACGAGGCCGGCGTCGACGTCTGCTACGAAATCCACCCGGGCGAGGACCTGCACGACGGCGTGACCTACGAGATGTTCCTCGAACGCGTGAACAACCATCCCCGCGCCTGCCTGCTCTACGACCCGAGCCACTTCGTGCTGCAGCAGCTCAACTACCTCGACTACATCGACCACTATCACGAGCGCATCAAGATCTTTCACGTGAAGGACGCCGAGTTCAACCCGACCGGCAAGCAGGGTGTCTACGGCGGCTTCCAGTCCTGGCTGAACCGGGCAGGACGCTTCCGCTCGCTGGGCGACGGCCAGGTGGACTTCGGCGCGATCTTCTCGAAGATGGCGGCCTACGACTTCCCGGGCTGGGCCGTGTTGGAGTGGGAGTGTTGCCTCAAGCATCCTGAGGACGGCGCACGCGAAGGCGCGGAGTTCATCGCGCAGCACATCATCCGCGTGGCCGATCGCGCGTTCGATGACTTCGCGGGCGGCGGGATCAACACGGCCGCCAACAAAAAGATGCTCGGCATCGCTTGAGCTAAATGCCTTGTGGCTTGCGAAGGGTTTGCATCCGATCAACCGCGTGCACCTTGATCTTGCGCACCTCCGACCCCTGCCGCACGGTCAGTTCGACATCCGCGTCGGCGTCCGGCCGCTTCCACAGCTGCTTGTAGAAAGCCTCCAGCGTCGTGACCTGGATGCCGTCGATCTCCAGCACCACGTCACCGGGCCGCAAGCCGGCTTCGAGCGCCGGTCCGGAGCGATCGACCCGAACGATCTCGACGTGACCGCCGCGCTCCGACGATGACAGGCCCAGCCACGGCCGGACGCTAGCGCGCGTCTTGCCGGTGGACTGCATCTCCGCAAGGACTGGGCGCAGCAGGTCGACCGGCACGAACATGTTGCCGGGCAGGGTTTGCTCCGGCCCGGCGGCTTCCAGCACGAACAGGCTGCCGATGCCGAGCAATTCGCCGTCGGCGTTGAAGAGCGATGCGCCGCTGTGGTTGGCAACCGGCGGGCTCGTGAAGATCGCCGCCTCGATGTGATATTCCCAATAGCCCGAGAAGGCACGCGTGCCGACCAGGCGCGTGAAGCCCACTTCCGTGCCGCTACTGCTGCCGGTCGCAACGAGCAGAGGTTGCCCCGTGTTCAGGCTGGACACGCCGGCCAGCGGAACGGGCTCTACACCCCGCAGCGGCACCAGCGGACGCACCAGTCCGAATCCGGTGGCGAGGTCGTAGGCCACCTGGCGCGCGGGCAGGACGCGTTCATCCTGGGTCACGACCTGGATGGTTTCGGCTTCGAGCAGCAGGTAGCCGATGGTGAGGATGAGCCCGTCGGGGCCGATCACCACACCCGATCCCGAGCGCCGCTGGCCCAGGCTCTCAGCCGAGGTGGCGCCTTCCGTCGCGGTGACGTTGAGTGCGACGACCGCATCGCCCGCGCGCTTGAGCGCCCGGATCTGCGCGTTGGACGATGCACTCTCCGGCGCATTGGCCGCCTGCGCGGCGGGAAGACTGGAGAAGAGCAGGGCGCTTCCCGCGAGCAGGCATCCGACCCATCGGGTGCGAGCGCAAGATAACCAGTCGGCCCGCGAAGATCGAACAACTGATCCTTGAACTTGCATGGCCGCGCTCCTTGGAACGATGGTCCCCCATGGTGCGCCCCCGAAGCCGCGCTCGCAAGTCCGCTTCAGCGCGAAGCAGCGTGCGTCATTGCGGCTTCAGTGCTGGCCGCGCGGCCGGCAGTTCGTCGCGGGTCACCAGCCAGATGCCCCCGCACACCAGCAGCAGCGCCAGTCCGTTCTTCCATTCCAGGAAACTCTCGTTCAGGAAGAACGCCGACAGCAGGGTGCCGAAGACCGGCACCATGAAGTTGAACACCGCGACCATGCTCACGCGGTTGTACTTGAGCAGGGTGGTCCACAGCGAGAAGGCAGCGGACGACAGCACGACCAGATAGCCCAGCAAGGCCAGCGCAGCCGGCGTCGGGCTGCCGAGCGTTCCGCCCATGGCAAAGCCGATCACCAGCAGCGCGGCGCCACCGATCGCCAGTTGATAGCCCGTGAGCACGACCGAATCGATCCGCTGCGAGAGCTTCTTGCCGTAGATGCTGGCCGCAGACAGCACGAGCGCCGCCATCACCACCGAGCCTTCCCCCAGGAGAGTGAAGTCGAACTGCATCAGGCCGCTGCCAAAGTTCACCACCATCACGCCGACGAAGCCCACCAGGCAGCCGAGCACCTTGTTGAAGCTGAGCCGGTCGTTGTGATAGATGAAGTGCGCCAGCAGCACGCTGAAGAAGGTGCCGGTGGCATTCATGATCGAGCTTTTGACGCCGGTCGTGTGCGCCAGCCCGAGGTAGAAGAACAGGTATTGCAAGCTGGTCTGCGTCAGGCCCAGCAGGGTCACCTGTCCCACGGTGCGCCGGTCGAAAGGAAAGACGTTCTTCCCGCCCAGCGCCGCCACCCCTAACAGCACCAGCCCCGCGAAGAGAAAGCGGTAGCCCGCAAAGACGAGCTGCGAGGGAATGTCGCCCGGCGCGATGTGGAACATCGCGTAGCCGTTCTTGATGGCAGGATAGGCGCTGCCCCACAGCAAGCAGCACAGCGAAGCGAGAAGAAAGACGACCTTGCGGTGGGTGAAGAAGGCACGGCTGTTCACGCGCGCGCTCCCCAGACCTCGTGGCTGTCTCTCCGTCCGGACGGTTCATTCATCGTTGTTCTCCCTGAAAACGCGTTCTGCCAGTCATGTTGTCGTACAACAAACCGGCAATTATCGGAGAAACAACAAAGTCGTCTGACAACCCAGTGGCTACAGGCGCCGCGGGTGGCGCTTCCGACACACATGCGCCTCCGCTCGGCGCGCTGTCACGGAACTGAAATAGCAACTGTCGTGCCAGATCGGTTAGAATCTGGGGTTCGTTTCGATACCACGACGAAGCACTTCGTCACCTCGCCGGCTGGCCTGGAATTTCCGGGCCCTTTCATTTCAAGCCGGCTCAAACAGTGTGTTGGAGCGCCAGACCCGGCGCCCATGATTGCCACCACTGCCTTCGTACTTGTTGAAGCGAACAGCGCGCTGTCCGCTCCGGTGGGCGCCATTTCCGGCCGGCCTGCGCTCGTTTTTTCAATTGATTTCAGCGTTTCGCGGCGTCGCGGAGCGCAAGGCTTTTCATGGACATCATTCAACACAGCATTGCAGTGGGCAAGTACCTTGTCTCACCGCTCATCAAGGATCTGGACGACGGCCGTTTCTCGGCTTCCGTGTCGATCCGTTCCGGCCGCGGCAGCGGCATGCACGACCGCGTCATGCGCTTCACGCCGCGCTTCGGCAGCCATGCCGCCGCGGTGCGCTATGCCGTCGACCAGGGCCTGGGCTGGGTGCGCGATCGCACGGCCCCGCATGCGCGTTGCGCCGCTTGAACAGCGCCCCCGATTTCCTATCCAATCACGACAACCATTTTCAAAAGGTAATTCATGCCCAAGGAAGAACTGATCGAAATGAACGGCGCAGTGACCGAAGTGCTGCCTGACTCGCGCTACCGCGTGACGCTCGACAACGGCCACCAGCTCATCGCCTACAGCGGCGGCAAGATGCGCAAGCACCACATCCGCATCCTGGCCGGCGACAAGGTGTCGCTGGAGCTGTCGCCCTACGACCTGACCAAGGGGCGCATCACGTTCCGCCACCTGGAACGCCGTGGTCCCCCGCCCGTGAACAGCGGCGGCAACAACTCGCAGCGCCGCTGATCCTCGCAGTGACCGGTTCCGCCACCGACTTCGCCACGCTGCCACTTTCGCCACAGATGCTGGCGAACCTGACGCAGCTCGGCTATCTGCAGATGACGCCGATCCAGGCGGCCAGCCTGCCCGTGGCGCTGCTCGGCAAGGACCTCATCGCGCAGGCCAAGACGGGCAGCGGCAAGACCGCCGCCTTTGCGCTGGCGCTGCTGGCCAACCTCAATCCGCGGCGCTTCGCGGTGCAGGCCATGGTGCTGTGCCCAACGCGCGAACTCGCCGACCAGGTGACCACGGAAATCCGCCGTCTCGCACGGGCCGAGGAAAACATCAAGGTCGTCACGCTGTGCGGCGGTGTCGCATTGCGCGGCCAGCTCGCCAGCCTCGAACACGGCGCGCACATCGTCGTCGGCACGCCGGGCCGCATCATGGACCACCTCGACCGCGGCAGCCTCGACCTCGGAGCGCTCAACACGCTGGTGCTCGACGAAGCCGACCGCATGCTCGACATGGGCTTCTTCGACGACATCGCCAAGGTCGCGCGGCTGTGCCCCAAGGAGCGCCAGACGCTGCTGTTCTCGGCCACCTACCCCGAAGGCATCGCCAAGCTCAGCGCGCAGTTCATGAAGAGCCCGCAGCAGATCACGGTACAGGCCCAGCATGACGGCGCCAAGATCCGCCAGCGCTGGTACGAGGTGAAGGACAGCGAGCGGCTCCACACCGTGAGCCTGCTGCTGAACCACTTCCGCCCGCTCAGCACGCTCGCCTTCTGCAATACCAAGCAGCAATGCCGCGACCTCGTGCAGGTGCTGCAGGCGCAGCGCTTCAGTGCGCTGGCGCTGTTCGGCGAGCTCGAACAGCGCGAACGCGACCAGGTGCTGGTGCAGTTCGCCAACCGCAGCTGCTCCGTATTGGTCGCCACCGACGTGGCGGCACGCGGCCTCGACATCGCCCAGCTCGAGGCGGTGATCAACGTCGACGTGACGCCCGACCCCGAGATCCACATCCACCGCATCGGCCGCACCGGTCGCGGCGATGCAGAAGGCCTGGCGCTGAGCCTCGCCGGCATGGACGAGATGGGCAGCGTCGGAAAAATCGAACAATTGCAGGGCCGCGAATCCGAATGGCACCCCGTCGGCGAACTCGCCGGCGACCCGACCCCGCTGCAGCCGCCGATGGCCACGCTGCAGATCGTCGGCGGCCGCAAGGAGAAGATCCGCGCGGGCGACGTGCTGGGTGCGCTGACCGGCGAGGCCGGCTTCACCAAGGAGCAGGTCGGCAAGATCAACGTCAACGAGTTCTCCACTTACGTGGCGGTCGACCGGCGAATTGCGCGCGAGGCCGTTCACAAGCTTTCCACCGGCCGCGTCAAGGGCAAGACCGTCAAAGTACGGCTGCTCGACGATGTGGCTTAATTACGTCCTTCGATTTCTTTTTACCGAGCTTTCCATGCCCAAGAAAATCCGCACCGAGGCAGACCGCATTGCCACCCCCCGACCCGTTCCGACGCCCGGCTACAACGTTCCCAAGGCGGGCGGTGGCCAGAAGGTCAGCCTGGAGCGCGGCACCGCAACCCGCAGCAAGAAGAACCCGGGCAAGCGGCCCAAGAAGGGCGGCTGATCGCGCATAGCGCCTTGTGAGCCTCGGCTCACGGCAAAACGCGCCTTCGGGCGCGTTTTTCATTTGGACCCTTCCGCAGCATCATGTCCGACGACTACCAGATCGACATCCCGCCCTCGTTCTTCGCGGTGTTCACCGACGCCAGGCAGCGCCTGAGCGAGCCGATCGCCGTCGTGCGCCAGCGCTACGAAGTCTGCGAGGACCTCGCCAATCATCTGGTGCAGCACGCGCAGATCCTGCACCACGTCGAGGTGCCGTCGGAGGACGAGATCCTGCGGCGAATCCTCGCAGGACTGGCATCGCCCGATGCCGGCGTGTCGGCGGCCGAAGCGCAATGGATCGTGCGCCGGCTCGCCGAGCTGCTCGGCTGGGCGTGCCCACCGCTCGACGACGAACCTGCCGCCTGAAGGCGCTCAGGCCGCCGCGCGCTTCGCCTTCTTTGCCGGTGCCGCCGCCTTGGCCCGCGCAGCCGTCACGGCGTCCGTGGACGGGATCATTGGAGGGAAGGGCGGCAGTGCCCGCTGGGCCACCCGCTTCGCCTCGGCCCATTCCATGCCGAGGCCCCGCAGCACACAGCTCGCTACTTCACGGCCGTGCAACGCCGGCACGCCGCCGAGGGACACGGTGCGCATCGCCTGCTGCACGGTGCCGTTGATCAGGTCCATGGCCGCCGTCTCGCCTGGAACGCGAAAGGCCTTCTGCTTCACCCCGAGCCGCAGGTCGGCCAGCACGTAATCGCGGATTTCCAGCAGCATCTCCGGCGCCGCGGCCGAGACCTCCAGCATCATCCGCGCCCATTCCGGGCTCTGCCCGGCCAGCCAGATGTAGCGCTGTATTCCGATCGCCATACGCTGTGAGCCCTCCGCGACGCCCTGCTGGCTGTCGGTGATGCGGCGGCACAAGGTGTGCGCCAGCAGCAGGGCGACCGCCCTCGCCACCTCTTCCTTCGTCTTGAAGTGGTTGTAGACCGTACCGGTCGTCATGCTCGCGGTCGTCGCGATTTCCTGCATCGTCGCGTCGCCATAGCCCCGCATGCTGAACACCCGGATCGCCGCCTGCACGAGCTGCAGCCGCGTGCGCTCGCGCTTGAGCAGGCCGGGCCGCGGCGCCCACACGCTTTCGGCCAGGACCTCTGGCAAAAGTGATATTGACCCTGCGCCAAAATTTACGCCATCATTCATTTTTGCACGTACAGTCCATTTTTGGTCGATCCATCCATCTGAGAGAGTTTGCCATGCGTCCTGATCTCCGCCTCGGCTATCTGGTCTTTGAAGTCCGCGGGATTCCACGATGGATGGCGTTCTGCGAGCAAATGCTCGGGCTACCCGCACCGGTGAGCAACGCGGACGGCAGCTTCGGCTGGCAACTGGACGAGGCCAGCCAGCGGCTGATCGTGCAGGAGGGCGAGGCGGACGATCTCGGCGCGCTGGGCCTGGAATGCTCGAGCGATGAGGTGCTAACGCCGGCAACCGCACCCTTCGAATCTGCCGACTTCCCAGAAGGCTTTCGCACCGGCGATCTCGGCCTGGGCCATGCGGTACTGGTCGCGCACGACATCGCGGCCATGGAGTTCTTCTACGTCGACCTGCGGGGCTTGGCGTGACCGAGCGGCTGTGCGACATCGGCCGGGCCTGCGAGCGCGCCCGGCGCCACAAGGTGCCGCTGAGCCTGGAACTGGGGCAGCACCCTGATCCGGACGGCACCTTCTCCTTCTACGGCGCCACGCCGTCGGGCTTCGATTTCGAGATCGGCGCGGGCACGCAGACCATCGACCCGGCCGGCTGGGAGATCCACCACACCCACGTCACCAGCACTCGGGGCCACAAGCCGAAGCTGCGGCTTGAGCCAAAGATGGCCGCGGGCCTGATCGCCCAGAAGGTTTCCGGCGCGCCGCGCGCCACAAAGGAGCTGGCATGACCACCACCACCTCGACCGGCAAACGCTGGCTGAAACGTATCGTCATCGCGCTCGTCGCGCTGCTCGCGCTCGCTGCGGCTGCGCTCTTCATCGGCGACCAGTTGGCTCGCCACAAGATGCAGCGCAAGGTCGAGGTGACGGTCAAGGGCCTTCCCTTCCGCGACGACGCGGCCTCGCTCGAACGCGGACGCTATCTCTTCGCCTCGCGCGGATGCGTCGACTGCCATGGCGCCAAGGGCGGCGGCGCGGTGTTCGTCGATGATGGCAAGGGCCTGCGGATCGCGGGACCCAATATCAGCCCCGGCCCGGGCAGCGTCGTCGCGGGCTACACGTCCGAGGACTGGGTGCGCTCGATCCGCCACGGCGTCAACCCGAAAGGCCACGCGCTGATGGTCATGCCCAGCGAGGACTACAACCGGCTGACCGACGACGACCTGGCTTCGCTGGTCGCCTACATCCGCCGCATGG
Source organism: Variovorax sp. J22R115 (assembly GCF_030317005.1). NCBI lineage: Bacteria > Pseudomonadati > Pseudomonadota > Betaproteobacteria > Burkholderiales > Comamonadaceae > Variovorax > Variovorax sp. J22R115. The sequence goes on from NZ_JASZYM010000017.1 coordinate 88,141, forward strand.
AGCCCGCGTCGGGCGGGGCCGCCGTGCTCGACCTGCCACTGCCGATGCGCGCCTTGTACGGCTTCGGGATGATTCACGACGCGGCCTCGAAGATCGACCACACACGGCCGCCCGAGCAACCCGTGCCCGATGGCGTGAACGTGACGCACGGCGCCTACGTCGCCAACATGTGCCTGGGCTGCCACGGCGCCAAGCTCAACGGCGGCAAGATCCCCGGCGGCCCGCCGGACTGGCCTGCCGCCGCCAACCTCACGCCGGGCGAGGGAACCGCGATGACGCGCTATGCCGACGCCGATGCCTTCGCTCGCATGTTCAAGACGGGCAAGCGCCCCGATGGCACGCCGGTGAAGGTCATGCCCTTCGGATCACTCGGCGCAATGAGCGACATCGACGTGCGAGCCTTGTTCCTCTACCTCAAGACACTGCCGGCGAGTCCGCACGGCTAGGCCTGCGCGCGGGCGTATTGCAATCAGCGCTACGGGCAGGGACACGGCGTGCCCGCAAAATCCGTCTCCACAACATCCAAGGAGACGAACCCATGTTCAACCGCCGTCTGGTCTGCACCGCCATCCTCGCCTTTTCCGCGTCACTGGCCGCGCCCGTAGCGCTGGCGCAATCCTTCCCCGACAAGACCATCACCGTGGTGGTGCCCAACCCACCGGGTGGCGTGGTCGACTCGTCGGCGCGCCTGGTCGCCGATCCGCTGACCAAGCTCTTCGGGCAAGCCGTGATCATCGACAACCGCGCCGGCGCGAGCGGCAACATCGCCTACCAGATGGTGGCGCGCGCGCCGAAAGACGGCTACACGCTGCTCGCTTCGTACTCGGCCTACCACGTGGGCAACCCCGCGCTCTTCCCCAAGCTGCCGTGGGAGCAGAAGGACCTGGTGCCGGTGGCGCTGATCGCCGCGGCCACCAACGTCATCACCGCGCACCCCTCGGTTCCGGCGAAGAACCTCAAGGAGTTCATCGCCTACGTGAAGCAGAACCCCGGCAAGGTCAATTACGCATCGCAGGGCAACGGCTCCCTGTCGCACGTCGGGACCGAGCTGTTCGACCAGACCACGCAGACGGAGATGACGCACGTGCCGTACAAGGGCTCGGGCCCCGCGATCCAGGACGTGCTGAGCGGCCAGGTGCAGGTGTTCATCACGACGCCACCCTCGGTGATGGGTCACGTGCAGGCCGGCAAGCTCAAGGCCTTCGCGGTCACCAGCAAGGTGCGCCACCCGATGCTGCCCGACGTGCCCACGACGGCCGAGGCCGGGTTGCCGGGCTTCGAATTGGAGGCCTGGGTCGGCCTGTTCGCGCCGGCCGGGACGCCGCCCGAGGTGATCGCCAAGCTCTCGGAAGGCGTGAAGAAGGCGCTGGAACTGCCCGAGACGAAGAAGCGCGCCGAAACGCTCGGCATCGAACCGCGCTACCTGGGCCCCGACGCCCTGGCCGCGCTGGTCAAGAAGGACACCGAGTACTGGGGCAAGGTGATCAAGGCCCGCAGCATCAAGGCCGACTGAGCCCCTGGCGCTCGCTCAATCGACCTTCGCGCCGGACGCCTTCACCACGGCGCCCATCGCATCCCAGTCGGCGCGCAGCAGCTTCTGGAACTCCTCGGCGCTCTGGCTGCGCGGCTCCACGCCCAGGCGCTTGAAGCGCTCCTGGATCGCCGGGTCGGCCAGCACCTTGTTGGTCGCGGCGTTGAGGCGGTCGACCTCGGCTTTCGGCGTGCCGGCCGGGGCGAGCAGGCCGATCCACGAATCGAAGGCATAGCCGGGCAGGCCGCTCTCGGCCACGGTCGGCAGGTTCGGCAGGAAGGGGCTGCGTTGCTGGCCGGTGGAGGCCAGCAGCTTCACGCGTGCGTCGTTCTGGAAGCCGATCACGCCGATGCTCGACGAGATCACCGCCTGCACGCGGCCCGCGAGCACCTCGTTGACGGCCTCGCCGGTCGACTTGGTCGGGATGTGCGTCATCTGGAGGCCGGCCTTGGCGAGGAAGGACGCCATCGCAAGGTGCGTCGCGCTGCCGTTGCCCGCCGAGGCATAGTTGTACTTGCCGGGGTTGGCCTTGACCTCCTTGATGAAGTCGGCCGTGCTCGACACGTTCAGGCCGCTCGCCACCGCAAGCACATAGCCGGCATTGCCGATGTTGGCGACGCCGACGAAATCCTTCAGTGGGTCATAGGGCAGCTTGCTGTACAGAAAGCCCGCGATGTGGTGGCTGGCCGCCGCCAGCACCAGCGTGTTGCCGTCCGCCGGCGCCTTGGCCGCGATGGCCGCGCCCACCGTGCCGCCCGCGCCCGCGCGGTTCTCGACAATCACTGCGGCGTTGAGCGCCGCGCCCAGCTCATTGTTGAAGGCGCGCGCGACCGTGTCCTGCACCGCGCCCGTGCCGAAGGGCACCACGATGTGGATCACGCGCTGTTGCGCCAGAACAGGTCCGGCGGCGCCGAGGGCCAGCGTGCCGGCCGCTGCGAGAAGGGCCGAACGTCGGGTGGGGTGATGGGTCATCGTCGGGATCGCTTTCGGGTCGGTGGGGGTAAAAATTCAGGCGCTGACGCCGACCGGGAGCCAACGCTCCACCAGCTTCACGAAGTAGCTGGCACCGATCGGGATGATCTCGTCGTTGAAGTCGAACGAGGTGTTGTGGATGATGCAAGGCCCGGGCCCGTGCCCGTCGAGCCGGTGGTCGCCGTCGCCATTGCCCAGGAAGGCATAGCAGCCCGGCCGCACCTGCAGCATGTGGGCGAAGTCCTCGGCGCCCATCACGGCCGGAAAGTCGTCGGTGACCATGTCATCGCCCACCACCTCGCGCATCACGCCGGCGGCGAAGCGCGCCTCGGCCGCGTGATTGACGACCGGCGGCGAGGCGCGGTTGAAGCTGATCTCCGCCGTGCATTCGTGCGCAGCCGCTACACCTTCGGCGACCGTGCGCAGGCGCGCCTCGATCTTGTCGAGCGCATCGATCGAGAAGGTGCGCACCGTGCCGCCGACCGTGGCCGAATCGGGAATCACGTTGGGCGCGTCCGAACCCTGCAGTTGCGTGACCGCGAGCAGTGCGCGCTCCGTGCTCGCGATGGTGCGAGGCACGATGGTCTGCAGTTGCTGCGCCAGCGTGATGACGGCAGCCACCGGGTCGATTCCCGTGTGCGGCATCGAGGCATGGGTGCCGCGTCCGCGCAGCGTGATCCTGTAGGTGTTGCTGGACGCCATGAGGGCGCCTTCGTTGAGCGCGAAACGCCCGACCTCGCCCACCGGGAAGTTGTGCAGCGCGAAGACCGCATCACACGGGAAGCGATCGAAGAGGCCGTCCTGGATCATCTTTTTGGCGCCGGCCTTGCCCATCTCCTCCGCGGGCTGGAAGATGAAGTGCACGGTGCCGTCGAACTGGCTGCCCTTCTGCGCCAGATGCCACGCGGCCGCCAGCAGCATGGTCGTGTGGCCGTCGTGGCCGCAGGCATGCATGCGGCCCGCATGCGTGGACTTGTGAGCGAACTCGTTGGCTTCGTGCAGCGGCAGCGCGTCCATGTCGGCGCGCAGGCCGATGGTGCGCTGGCCCGTGCCCCGGCGCAGCACGCCGACGAGGCCGGTGCCGGCAATGCCCCGGTGGACCTCGATGCCCCATTCCTCCAGCAGCTGCGCGACCTTCTCCGAGGTGCGATGCTCTTCGAAGCCCAGTTCGGGGTGGGCGTGGATGTCGCGGCGGATGGCGACGAAACGGGTGACGTCCGCAAAGGAATCGGCGAGGTTCATGACGTGGCTGGAGAGAACGAGCCACGGATTCTGACGCAGCGTGACGCCAGAGCGCATGAGTAGTTGGCTCTATCCGTCTCAGGCCCTAGGATGGCTCCATAGCCCCCGATGGAGTTTCGACATGAGCAACGAGCTGCGCAACAAGCTGCACGAGCTGCAGGAGCTTTCGAACAACGCCGCCGACCCGCAGACCCGCGCGATCATCGAGGCGCTGCGGCTGCAGACCGCGATCCTCAACGAGCGCCTGTTCCGTATCGAGCTTCAGCTCGGTGATATGTCCAAACGCCTGGATGCCGATCCGGCCTGACCCAGCGGCGCGAAGCGAGGGGCTCAGCCCCGGTGCTCGGCGTTGCGCTTGCGGGTGGCGGCTGCCTTCTTCGCCGAAGCGGACCTTTCGGCCGCGCTGCGTGAGGCGGAGGCCGCACCGCCGAGGCGTCCGCCCTTGTGGGCCGGCGCATGGTTCTCGGCCTTGCCGCGGCCGGAGCCGCTCTTCTTGCCGCCGCCGGTCTCGGCATTCACCGTGGCCCACGCGCGCCGTTCCGCTTCGCTCTTCGCGACGCCGCGATGCTCATAGCCTTTTTCGATGTGCTCGGCCTGGCGCTTCTGCTTGCCCGTGTACGACGACTTGTCACCTCTTGGCATGGTGATGCTCCTTCTATCGTTGGATGCTGGAATGCCCATGTTTCGCACCCCGCGCGCGAGACGGGTAGGAAGAGACGGGCGTTGTTCGTCAGTACACGCTTTCATGGCTCGCATGCTGGCCGTTCGGCCGCTTCCTACAAGCGGTTGAACTCGCTACCTTTACGCTTGAGACATTCGACGAGGAGCCAGCGTGAAACGCCAGAAGAACATCGCAGCTTTCGCAGGCCTGTCCGTGCTGGTCGGCATTGCCGCGGCGACCGCTGGCTACGCGGCGCTCCGGCTGCGGCAATCGGCGAGGCTGGCCCACAAGGGTCACGCCTTCGACAGGCTTGCGCAGGCTGAAGGCGCCCGGCTGCTGGTGGTCGGCGACAGCACCGCCAAAGGCACGGGCGCCAGCACGCCGGAGTACAGCCTGCCGGGGCTGCTGTGCCGCGCCAACCCGTCGCTCACCGTGGTCAACCGGGGGCATGACAGGGCGCGCTTCGAAGACTTGCTCGCGCAACTGGAGGGGGACGAGCGCTTCGATGCCGTGCTGATCCTCGGCGGCGCCAACGACGTGCTCCGCATGACACGCGACGCCGCCTTGCGCGACAGCATCCGGCGCGTGGCCCAGCGCGCGCGGGTGCGCTCCGACCTGGTGGTCTTCATGCCGCCGGGCAACATCGGGAATGCGCCCTTCTTCCTTCCGCCGTGGAACTGGTGGATGAGCTACCGCTCGCGCAGGCTGCACGCCATCGTCTCGCAAGAGGCGCAGGCCAACGGCGCCCTCTATGTGTCGCTCTTCCGGGACCGCGACGGCGACCCCTTCGCGCGCCATCCCCAGCGCATGAACGCGCGCGACGGGCTCCATCCCAGCGATGCGGGCTACGAGCTTTGGCAGCGCGAGCTCGAAGCGCAGGTGCAGTTGTCGGCCAAGCTCCGCAAGATCGGACGCAGCGCGGCGGCGCGCGGGTCCGCTTTCTGAGGCCGGCCCGTCCTACCGCTGCGCCGCGAACAACGGCTGCACTTCCCACCACGCGGGCAGCAATGCGCGGATCTCCTGCCGCGCAAAGCGGTCGTCCAGCAGGTACAGCACGCCCGCATCGGTTTCGGTGCGAATCACGCGGCCGGCCGCCTGCACCACCTTCTGCAGGCCGGGATAGACGTAGGTGTACTCGTAGCCGTCGCCGAACAGCGCATGCATGCGCTCGCGCATGATCTCGTTCGGCTCGTTGTACTGCGGCAGGCCCAGGCTGGCGACGAAGGCGCCGACGAGCCTGTCGCCCGGCAGGTCGATGCCCTCGCCGAAGGCGCCGCCCAGAACCGCAAAGCCGATGCCCTGCCCGCCGGCGATGAACCGGGCGAGGAAGGCGTCGCGATCCGCCTCGCGCATGCCACGTGACTGCGACCATGCCGGAATCTCCGGATGCCGGTGCGCAAAGGCGGCCGAAGCACTGGCCAGGTAGTCGAAGCTGCTGAAGAAGGCAAGGTAGTTGCCCGGCTGGCCGGCGAACTGGCTCGCGATGATGTCGGTGAGCGCCGTCAATGAACGGCCGCGGTCGCGGAAGCGGGTCGATACGTCCATCGCGACGCGCACCGTCAATTGCTCGCTTCGGAAGGGCGAGCCCACGTCGAGCGTGGCCGTGTCCGCCGGCAGACCCAGCGTGTCGCGATAGAACGAGAAGGGTGCGAGCGTGCCTGAAAAACAGGCCGCCGAGTTGCAGTCCGCGAAGCGGCCCTTCAGGAAGGGCGCGGGCACGAGGTTGCGAATGGCAAGCGTCCGCGCGCCGTCTTCGCCCACCGTGCATTCGAAGACCGAATGCTTGCCGAAAGAATCGGCGAGCCGACTGAACTGGAGCAGGTCGAAGAAGCACTGCTGCAACAGGCCCTGCGCATCGTCGGGCCGCGCCGAGAAGTGCTCGGCCATCGCCGCGACCACGTCCTGCAGGGCACGCGTGAAGCGCTCCGGGATCTCGTCGCGCGCCTGGTAGGCGGCGACCTGATCGCGCTGCAGCAGTTGCCATTCACGCTGCAACTGGCCGAGGGCCTTCTTGATGACGGGCGGTGCCTTGCCGCGCACGGCCTCCACGGCCTGCGTCTCCACTTCCGCGGAATACATGCCGCGCGCGCGGTCGAGAAGGTTGTGCGCCTCGTCGACCAGAAGCGCGACGCGCCAGTCTTCTTCCTTCATCAGCCCGAAGAGGAAAGCACTGCCGTCGAAGTAGTAGTTGTAGTCGCCGACGATCACGTCGCTCCAGCGCACCATCTCTTGAGAGAGGAAGTAGGGGCAGACCTCGTGCGTCAGCGCAATGCTGCGCACTGCCGCGCGGTCGAGCCATGCGCTTCGCGCGGCTTCGCTGCGCGCCGCCGGCAGACGGTCGTAGAAGCCCCGCGCCAATGGGCAGGCTTCGCCGTTGCAGGCGCGGCCGGGATATTCGCAGACCTTCTCCCGCGCGGCGAGCTCGAGCACGCGCAGCGGCGCAAGTTCGCGGTCCAGCGTGCGCAGGGCGTTCAGCGCAATCGACCGGCCAGAGGTCTTCGCGGTGAGGAAATAGATCTTGTCCAGTTGGCGCCCGGGCCGGGCCTTGAGCAGCGGAAAGAGCGTGGCCACCGTCTTGCCGATGCCCGTGGGCGCCTGCGCCAGCAGGCAGCGTTGAGAGACAGCCGAGCGGTACACGGCCTGCGCCAGATCGCGCTGGCCCGCGCGGAATTCGCCATGAGGAAAGCTCAGCGCGCCGAGTGCCTCGTCGAGGCCGGCGCGGTGTGCGGCCTCCTGCTCGGCCCAGGCGAGAAAGCCGCTGCAGAGCAGTTCGAAATGCTGGCGAAGTGCGTCGCGGGTGCAGGCCTCTTCGAGCACCACTTCCCGTTCCGTGCCCAGGTCGAAGTAGACGAGCGCCACCTCGACCTGTTCCAGCGCATCGCGCTCGCACAGCATCCAGGCGTAGGTGCGGGCCTGCGCCCAGTGCAGCGCGCGGTGATTGGCCTTGATGGCTTCGAAGTCGCCGCGAAAGGTCTTGATCTCCTCGACGCGCCGGCGATGCGTGTCGTAGCCGTCGGCGCGTCCTCGCACGTGCAGGTGCTCGTGGCGCGACGAGAGGGCGATTTCGCTTTCGTAGCCCGAGCCTCGGCGCGCCTGCACCAGCCGATGCCCAGCCTGTCCCTCCTGCGCGCTCGGCGCGGGGACGAAGCGCAGATCCAGGTCACCGGCCTTGGCGCCGAAAGCGCAGAGCGTCTTGACGGAAACGGTGAACGCGGAGGATGACGAATCTGCGGACGCCATGAGGATGAATGAATGAGGGGCGCAGCCCCTTGGCTCCAGCGCGTCGGACACTGGATGAACGTACACATGTTAGCGGGGCTGTGAAGTTGATCGAAGGCCCGCTCGGGCGAGCCTGAGGGCCAACGACGATGTGCGCCCGCCAACTTGAGGACAAGTTTCAGCCCCGTCGTGCCGCTTCTATCGCGGCAATGTCGATCTTTCTCATGGTCATCATCGCGTCGAACGCGCGCTTGGCCGCCGCGCGATCGGGGTCAGCTATTGCCGCGGTGAGGGCGCGCGGGGTGATCTGCCATGACAGGCCCCACCGGTCCTTGCACCAGCCGCACTCGCTCTCCTGGCCGCCATTGCCGACGACCGCGTTCCACAGGCGGTCGGTTTCGGCCTGGTCGTCGGTCGCGATCTGAAAGGAGAAAGCCTCGTTGTGCTTGAAGTGCGGACCGCCGTTCAGCCCGAGGCAAGGGATGCCGGCGACAGTGAACTCGACCGTCAGCACATCGCCCTGTTTGCCATCGGGATAGTCGCCCGGCGCGCGGAAGACGGTGCCGACGGCGCTGTCGGGGAATGTTTTGGCATAGAAGTTTGCGGCGTCGACGGCGTCCCGGTCGTACCACAGGCATATCGTGTTCTTGCTGGTCATTCCGTATCTCCTGAAGAGTTGAGGATCTGGCATCCGCCGTCACGGTCCAAACAGCGCCAATCCTCCTCGTCGCGGCATTTCGGTCTGTCGGATGAGACTGATACCGTTGTACGGCACGGCAGAATCGGCGGCAACCTGCATGCATTCCTGGAGAGGGGCGCCATGACCATTGAACTGAGCAAGGAGGCACGGAAGGAAGCCGTCGCCTCCATCGAGAGGTACTTCCGCGAGAACATGGAGGAACGCATCGGCAACATTGCTGCTGGCGCTCTCCTTGGGTTCTTCCTGGAAGAAGTGGGTCCGGCAATCTACAACCGGGCCGTGGCCGAAGTACAGGAAAGGCTCCAGGCCAGGGTCTCGGAACTGGACATCGAAGTCCATGAGGACGAGTTTCAGTACTGGCGCAAGTACGAGCACAAGGGGCGGTCGCAGAGGTCATGAAGTTCGACCCGCTGCCCCCGGTTTGCTTACCTGACCGCTTCGCCGACGGGAATCCCGTAGCCGTTGCGATAGGCGCCAAGCACCAGCCCGCGCACCGTGTCTTTGGGGCTGGCCGTCACGAACCTGTTTTCTGCCGTCTTGTAAACAACGATGGTGCTGCGGCTGCTCCTGCTGAGCGTGCGTGCGACCCCGGTGGCTTGGCTGGATGTCTGGTACGTGTTCATACTTTCGACCTCATTGGATGAGGCGATAGTAGCCCAAACGTATTCAAATGTAACGTCGACGCGCGAAAAACGTACTCCCTCGTGTATTTGTCACAACAGCCCATGGCCGGAACGGTAGCGCAGCAACTCTGGCCTCAGGACAGTGCCTTGGCCTTCAACCTTGCGAACTCGTCCTGATTGATCGTTCCCGCATCGAGCAGCGCCTTGGCATCGGCAATCTGTTCGGCCGGCGCCTTGCCGGCCACCTCGCGGATGTAGGCATCGGCGTCTGACTTGGCACGCTGCAGACTGGCGCGCTGCCGCTCTGCCATGCCTCGACCCCGCGCAATGATGTAGACGATGGCCGTGAGGCCGGGGACGAAGATGAGGCCGATGATCCACAGCACCTTGAATCCGCCACCCAACTCCGAATCGCGGAAGAGGTCCCCGATGATCTGGAACAGGATGAGCAGATAGACGATGAGGACGAAGGTCGACAGCAGCAGTTGAATCAAGTCCCAGAAATTGCTCATTTGACTTCCTTTGAATTTGTCGATGAAGGTGAACGTTATCGTGCAGTGGCCTTGTTCGTCCATGTGCGCATGAGCCCGAAGACGGAGCCGCCCGTGAACATGCCAAGCACATACACGATCAGAACAAGAACCGAGGTCGGGAGCGTGACGCTCATGTTGAACAGAGAGACCGTCGCAGTCTCCATGTTCTGGACTTTGAACAGCAGGACGACGCCAGCGAGGATCACAATCAGCGCGATGTACAGATAACGGGTCATACGGCTCGCTCCATGAGAAGTGGAAGGGTTGAAGGTATCGATGAAGCACACTCAGCCGCTGGGCGGCCTGCCCGGCGACGCCGGTGGCTGCCGCGAAGGCTGCATGCCGGGCCGCCATGCCGGTGGCGATGGCGGCGGCCCGAATGAAGGCGCGGCCCACCAGTTGATCCAGTTCGAACGATCGGCGTACCACGGGCGGCCGCGATAGTGCTGGTCCCAGTAGCGCTCGGGCGAGAAGCGCACGATGGGTGCCCGGCCTCGAACAGAATTGGACAGATAGCGCGCATCGACCCATCCACGGTTGCGGCCCGAACTGACATCGCACCACCTCCAGCCGTTGGTGCAGCCCATCACCCTGACGGGGGCTCGCGCAGGCAGCCAGGTCACCAACGGGAAGGCGCGGTCCGGTCCGCTTCTCATGTTGACCGCCTGCAGTGTCATTGCGTTCATTGCGAGCGCCGGGAGAGGCAGCAGCAAGAGCAGCAACGCAGCGGCATGGCGCGAGGGGTTCGACATCGACATTCGTATTCCTTGCGGCTCTACACGGTGATCGCGCCGGAACCGAGCGCGATCAGTGCGGCGATCGCAGCCACGATCAGCACTGCGAAGACCATCAACTCGGGCGTTGTGAAAAGCCGCTCCTTCTGCTCACGCCGGGCGATGAAATAAAGGATCGTTCCGGGCGCATACAGGACCGCCGCCAGCAACACGAACTTGAGGCCGCCCGCGTAGAGCATGCCCATGGCATAGACCGTCGCGATGGCGCCGCGCACCCCATCTGCGGTTCGGGCGCGTGCGTCCGCCTGGTAGGTCTCACCTGTCCACGCAAGCTTCAGCCCATAGGCCGCGACGAGCAGGTAGGGGATGAGCGTCATCGAGCTCGTCATCTTCAACGCCAGCGTGAAGGCGTATTCGGCAAACCAGGTCACGAGCAGGAACAGCTGGATCACGATGTTCGACAGCCACAGCGACGCCACAGGAACCTTGTTGGCGTTTTCGCGCGCCAGGAAGGCCGGCATGACCTTGGCGTTCGCCGCGGAGAACAGAACTTCGGCCGCGAGCAAGGACCACGACAGATAGTTGCCGAGGATGGAGATCAGCAGGCCGATGCTGATGAAGACCAGGCCCCACGGTCCGACGATGGACGCCATCACGCCGGCCATCGCGGGTGTGGGGAGTGCCGCGAGGTCAGGGCGCAGCAGCACACCATAAGACAGGATGGTGACGAGCACGAGCAGGCAAAGCACACCGAGAAATCCAAGCACGGTGGCTATGCCTACATCCTCTCGGTTCTTCGCGTAGCGCGAGTAGACGCTTGCCCCTTCGATTCCGACGAAGACGAAGACGGTCGCCAGCATCGTGCCGCGCACCTGGCTGGCCACACTGGACACGGTTGGTTCTTCGCTGCCCCAGAAATTGAGCGCAAAGATGTCCGCCTTGAAACCGAAGAAGGCGACGACGATGAAGATGACGATCGGAACCATCTTCGCGACCGTGGCAATGGAGTTCAGCGCCGCTGCCCCTTTGATGCCGCGCAGGACCAGGATATGCACGCCCCACAGAAGCACCGACGCAGAGACGATCGCCGCCGCCGTCGAGCCGTCACCGAAGGCCGGGATGAACTGCCCCAGTGTTGCCTTGATCAGGATCAGGCAAGCGGTGTCGGCCAGGCATGCACCGATCCAGTAGCCCACTGCCGCTGCAAAGCCGAGGTAGTTGCCGAACCCGGCCTTGGCATAGGCGTAGATGCCGGAGTCGAGGTCGGGCCGCCGCCGAGACAAGGTCTGGAAGACGAACGCCAGCATCAGCATGCCGGTCCCGGCGATGGTCCATGCAACCAGCGCACCCACAACCCCGGTCGAACGGCCGAAAGCCGCCGGCAGCGCAAAGATGCCGGCACCGACCATCGAGCCGACGACGAGGCCAACAAGCGCACCTCGCGAGAGTGTCTGGTCCTCCGGTGTGGTCATGCCAGGTCAGCGCTGCGGACTCTCATTCGAAGCCATGGAATCTCCTCTTTTTCTTGAATCGATTCGCCTTCGCGAACGAGGATCAGTGGGTGGTCGGCCTTTGTCAATAGCACCATCGGGCACTTGTTCCCATCGCACCGGAGCGGCGGCCACCTGGAGTTGGCAGAAGAGAGGAATGGCGTCAAACTGCGCGTCCTCTTCACTCGCACAAGGAGCAAGCCAAATGAAAAGGCCTCTTCGATCAGTGATGAAAGTACTGCTAGCTGTCGGCGCCACAGTGGGCGCAACTAGCACCTTCGCTGCAAGTGACCTCGATCGATGCAACGATCCTCGCGTCGATCGAACGGCTTGTTTGCGCGAAGCGGCGGCGGCGCAAGATGCAAAGAGCCGGGGCAAACTCAATAGCACTGGAGGCTACGACGAGAACGCGTTGGCGCGTTGCCAGCGTCAGCCGGCGGGCACTGCCCGTGACGCGTGCGAGAAACGCGTCACGGGCGCAGGCGACACGCAGGTTCGAGGAAGCGTGCAAGGCGGCGGCACGATCCGTCGCAATGAAATGCAGGTACCCGCATCGAAGTAGCCGGTGCTCTAAATCGTAGAAGGCTGACCATGAAAAAACTCGCATGGATGACAAGTGTCGCGGCCCTCACGCTCCTGGCGAGTTGCGTGGACATGACGCCGCAGCAGCAAGGGACGATGAGCGGCGCGGCCATGGGCGCTGCGGGCGGCGCAGGCATCGCGGCAATCGCCGGGGGCGACGCATGGACAGGCGCCGCAATCGGTGGCATTGCCGGCGCAATCGCCGGAAATATCCACGGCGGCAGGCAGCAGCAGCAATGGCAAGGCTGGTGAAGGACGTGAACGCAGAGCAGGTCGTGGCGTAGCCCCGCGCGTGAGGCGACGCACCGGGCAATTCAGTTCGTCGCGACAACCGCAATCCCGCGGATCTGCCCGGCCTTCGCTTCCGTGGCCGGCCTCGGGTAGCGGCCGGGCGAGAAGCGGTGCATCAGCTCGGCTTCGCGGCCGCGCGCGAGTGCGAGATTGGCCAGCTTCACGTGACCGTAGCCGCGGATCGTCAGGGGCACGGCGGCGATCTGCGCCGCGAGCTTCTGGTTGTCGGGCGACAGCTCGGACATCAACTCGTCGAGCCGCGCATCGAGCTGGTCGATCAGCGAGCGCTCCAGCCGGCGTTCCGCTGTGTGTCCGAAGAGGTCGAGGGCCGTGCCGCGAAGTCGCTTGCCGTGGGCGAGCCACTTCATGGCCGGCAGCATCCACGCGCCGAGGCGGATCTTGACCGGCGGCTGACTGTCCTTCGGCCGAGACAGCAGAGGCGGGGCCATCTGGAACTCGAGCCGGATGTCGCCTTCGAACTGCTCCGCGAGCTTCTCGCGGAAGCTGCCGTCGCTGTAGAGGCGCGCGACCTCGTACTCGTCCTTGTAGCTCATGAGCTTGAGCAGGCTGCGCGCTGCGTTGCGCGTGACCGGCAGACTCGGGTCGCCACCGGCGAGTGCCGCTTCGCGCTGCTGCAGGGTGCGCACGCGCGCCTCGAAGCGTTGCGCCCAGGCTGCGTTCTGGTAGCCGGTGAGGTGCTGGCGTCCGCGCGCGATCAAGGCCTCCAATGATTCATCCTGCATGTTGGATGCGGTCGCGCTCCGCAATCCCTCGATCGCCTGCGGTGCGCCTGCGGCAAGCCGGCCGAGCGAAAAGGCCATCAGGTTCGCAGCGACCGCGACCCCGTTGAGTTCGATCGCGCGCGTCACCGCCTCCAGGCTCAGGGGGACCAGCCCGTGCTGCCACGCATAGCCGGTCGCGAGAATGTTCGACGCCAGCGTGTCGCCGAGGAATTCCTCCGCCATCGTCTGCGCATCGAAGGTCTCGACCTGGCTCCTGCCCGCAACGAAGCGCATCTTCTCCAACAGCAGTTCGACCTTGAGATCGGCGTCCGGGTTGCGCAGCGACTCGGCCACCGGAATCTCGTGCGTGTTCGCGAGGATGCGGGTGCGTCCATGCCGCACAGTCTGCAGTGCATCGGGCGAAGCGCCCACGACGATGTCGCAGGCCAGGATCGCATCGGCCTGCTGGGTGTCGATGCGCACCTGGTTCAAGCGCTCGGGCGTATCGGCCAGGCGCACGAAGCTGAGCACCGCGCCGCCCTTCTGCGCGAAGCCCATGAAGTCCAGCACGCTGGCCGACTTGCCTTCGAGGTGCGCGGCCATCGCGATCACCGCGCCCACGGTCACGACACCGGTGCCTCCGACGCCGGTGACGAGCAGGTCATAGGGCGCATCCCATGTGCGCGAGGCCGGGCGCGGCAATGCGGCCACATGCTGCAGGAAGGCCTCGCGGCCGGCGGCCAGTGCGCCACTCTTCTTGCGCAGCGCGCCGCCGGTCACGCCGACGAAGCTGGGGCAGAAGCCCTTCGCGCAGGAATAGTCCTTGTTGCAGCTCGTCTGGTCGATCTTGCGCTTGCGGCCGAGGTCGGTTTCATGCGGCAGTACGGCCACGCAGTTGCTCTGCACGCTGCAATCGCCGCAGCCCTCGCAGACCGCCTCGTTGATGAACAGGCGCTTGGGCGGATCGGCCAGCTCGCCCTTCTTGCGGCGCCGGCGCTTCTCGGCCGCACAGGTCTGTTCGTAGATCAGCACCGTCACGCCGGGGATCTCGCGCAGGCGGCGCTGCACCGCGTCGAGTTCGCTGCGGTCGTGGAACTCGGTGCCGGCCGGGAACTTGCCCTTGATCGCCGCGTACTTCTCGATCGCATCGCTGACGACGACCACCTGCTTCACGCCTTCGGATTCGACCTGCCGCGCGATGGCATCGACGCTGATGATGCCGTCGACCGGCTGTCCGCCGGTCATCGCGACCGCGTCGTTGAACAGGATCTTGTAGGTCAGCGTCGCCTTGGCCGCGACAGCCTGCCGGATCGCGAGATAGCCCGAGTGGTAGTAGGTGCCGTCGCCGAGGTTCTGGAAGACATGCGGGGTGCGCGTGAACATCGAGTGCGAGACCCAGTCGACGCCCTCGCCACCCATCTGGATCAGGCCCGCCGTGCTGCGGTCCATCCAGTTGGCCATGAAGTGGCAGCCGATGCCGGCGCGCGCCGTCGAGCCTTCGGGCACCTTGGTGCTCGTGTTGTGCGGGCAGCCGGCGCAGAAGTACGGCAGGCGCTTGACCGAATCGCCGTCGTTGCTCAGCAGCTCCGGCGGCGTGAAGTCGCGCACGTGCTGGAAGTGATCACCGAGCTCGGCGTTGTCGGGAAAGTGCACCGAGAGCCAATGGGCCACCAGTTCGATCAGCCGCGATGGCCGCAGCTCGCCGAGCGCCGATACCAGCGGCCGGCCGTCGCGGTCGTGCTTTCCGACCAGCGCAGGTCGCGCACCGGACGGCGCGTTGTAGAAAAGGTCGCGCAACTGGCTCTCGACGATCGCGCCTTTCTCCTCGACGATCAGGATCTCGTCGAGGCCCTGCGCGAAGGCCTGGATGCGGGTCTGCTCGATCGGAAAGCTCAGGCCCACCTTGTAGAGCCTGACGCCGACGTGCGCGAGACTCTCCGGCGTCACTTCGAGACGGCGCAGCACTTCCATCAGGTCGTAGTGCGCCTTGCCGCAAGTCACGATGCCCACCTTCGCATGCGGGCTCTCGATCACGTGACGATCGATGCTGTTGACGCGCGCAAACGCAGCCACCGCCTCCAGCTTGTCGGCCAGGCGCGATTCGATGCGCAGCGAAGGCAGGTCGGGCCAGCGGTAGTGCAAGCCATCGGCCGGCGCGCGATGGCCAGTGGCGGCGCGCACCGTGTCGGCATCGGCCCACGCGGCGATGCGCGCGTCGATCAGGTCGAGGTCCACCGTGCCCGCGCTCTCGACCACTTCGGACAGCGCCGCCATGCCGACCCACGCACCCGAGAAGCGCGACAGCTCGTAGCCGTACAGGCCGAACTCCAGGTACTCGGCGACGCTCGCCGGTTGCATGACGGGCATGCTCCAGGCGACGAAGGCGTTATCGCTCTGGTGCGGCATCGAGGAAGAGACGCAGCCGTGGTCGTCGCCCGCCACTACCAGCACACCGCCGAGCGGCGACGAGCCATAGGCATTGCCATGCTTGAGCGCATCACCGGCACGGTCGACGCCCGGGCCCTTGCCGTACCACATCGCGAACACGCCCTCGACAGTGCGTTCGGGGTCCGACTCCACGCGCTGCGTGCCGAGCACCTGCGTCGCCGCCAGTTCCTCGTTGATCGCCGGCACGAAGCGAATGCCCGCATCTCCGAATCGAGGGCCGGCTTTCCAGATCGCCTGGTCGACCATGCCGAGCGGTGAACCGCGGTAGCCGCTGACAAAGCCCTGGGTGTCGAATCCGCGGGCCGCATCGCGCTGGCGCTGCATCAGCAGCACGCGCACCAGCGCTTGCGTGCCGGTCAGGAAAACGGCGCCGGAGCGAGCCCAGAGGCTGTCGGCAAGCTGATACGCGGGGCGCCGGATGGGAGAAGGAGTCTCGATCGAGTTCATCCGAGAATTGTTCTCCGCCCTCGGGAGGAATATCCTCTGCAATGCACCCGAAACGACCCTAGTTCCGAGAATTTCATTCTCGCAGAGCCCCATGAATGACGATTCCATTCCTCTCGACAACTACTCGCTGCAGATCCTGCTGGAACTGCAGCGCGACGCGCGACAGACGGTGCAGCAGATCGCCGACAAGGTCGGCCTCTCGTCCACGCCCTGCTGGCGCCGCATCAAGGAGATGGAAGCCGCGGGCGTGATTCGCGGCTACACCGTCGTGGTCGACCGCGAGAAGGTCGGCCTCCATATCGCCGCGGTGACGGAAGTAAATCTCGACCGGCACAACGAATCGAAGGTGCGCGACTTCGAAAAGGCCGTCGAAGCGAGCCCGGAGATCGTGCGATGCGTGTCGGCCACCGGCCCGGCCGACTACATCCTCACGGTGCTGGTGCCGGACATCAAGCACTACGAGAAATTCCTGCACACCACCTTGTTCGAGCAGGCCGGCGTCACCCACGTGCGCTCGGCGATCGTGCTGCGGGAAGTGAAGACCGAAGGGAGCCTGCCGGTCGACTTCGGGCCGGCCCGGCGTTCGCGCGCCTGAACGGTGGCAGGCTCGGAGCGCTGCCATCTCCGCGCTTCGGTAACGCCACGGGCAAGTGAGTTACCGCTTGCATCTCGCTGTGGAAAAGAAAGTAAGCGACGCACCAACGTGGCGTGCTGCGCTGCACTGTCCTGACGCACATAAAGTGTGCCGTTCCCAATGAAGAAAGGGGGTTGTGCACTGCACCAAAATGCGAAAGTCAAGGCTTTGTTGTCCCCTTGGCCGGTGCATGACTCTGTGGATAACCCACTGAGCATCTCGCCGGAGCCGCATCCGGCTTGGCTTTCATTGCGGTGCTCACCGAACAAGCAGGCGCATTCGCTGCTCACGTTTTTTGACCCGACTGCCAAGCCTCGCAGGCCCGCGTTTTCGCGGCGCATGGTTTCCTAGTCCAAGGACGAATTCCGATACTCGCCCACCATCGTGCGTTGGAACTCGTTCACTGGAATCAGCTTTTCGCCCAGATCGGCAAATCGAACGCGGATGTGGGAATGTTCGCGGACCCAGCATCCGCGAGAAGCTGAGCCATCCCACAGCGTCAGGTAGCAAACCCGGCTTGCGGCAGGGCATCCGTCTTGCGCGTCGGTCAACTGCAACATCTGGAACAGGGTGCCGTTGGCCACGAACAAGACGCTTGGCTGCACGTCGCAGCCGAGGACGGATATGCATCCGAAGAGCGCGGCCACAGCTGAGGATATCGTCACGCGAGACCTCCTAAGCTGTCCGTCCGTGGAGGTTCAATTGAAGACCCCGGAGCCGTCTGCGTCAACTCTCAAGATGATGAGCAAGGTCAGAAGGAGTGGCGCAGACCGAGGTCGTAGCCGTACGACTTGTCCGGCACCGGCGCGAAGCCGGCGATTGGCGCGGTGTAGTAGGCCGGGCCCCCGACCGTCAGGGCGGCGCCGTTCTTGTTGCTCAGGTAGGCGAACGTCGCGTACACGGCCGTGCGCTTGGAGAAGTTGTACACGTATCCGATCGCGAACTTGTCGGCCTCCGGGTTCGGGTTGAACCCGAAGAAGTCCGTGTTGACATTGTTGTACCTGACCGCGGAATACGAGACGCGGATCAGGTCGTACCCGACAACGGGGATCGTCGCGCCGATCAGCAGACCGTCGAATCCCGGCCTGGTGGTACCGAAGGGATTGAAGGCGTTGGTCGCGAAGCTGGTGTCCATCTTGTTGTTCGAGTACTCCCCGAACAGCTTGACCACGCCGAAGTCGTAGGTCCCGCCAATGCTCCAGATATTGATGTTGGACGTCGTCCCGAGGTAGAAGTTGGATCCGACGGTGCTTTCGCCATACGCCAGCGCCACATCCAGCGGGCCGTTGTTGTAGCCGACGCGGCCGCCGATGTATCGGCCAGCGCGTGCGTCGTCGGCGACGGATGCCAGCGACGGATCGGCGACGATCGCAGCGACACCGGGAGGCGTCAGGCCGCCCGGGTCGTAGCGGGTCGACTCGTTGAAGGCATACATGAACTGGCCGTAGAAGCCGCCGAGCTTCGGCAGGAAGTAGCCGATCGAGTTGCTGGAGCGCGAATACTGTCCGTTCGTCCAGCCGCTCCTGACGCTTCCGGGCGAAGTCTGCCCGCTGGCAGTGCTGATCAGGCTCGTGCCGACGCCATTCACGCCGAACGGATCGAAGAGGTTGTCGTTCCAGTAGGTCGGCGTGTAGTCGCGGCCCAGGCGAATTTCGCCGAAGCCGCCTTCGAGACTCACAGTCGACCGGCGGTTGAACTGCAGGCCACCGTTTGAACTGACGCCTGTACCGTCGTCGGAATTGATGCCGGCTTCGAGCCAGAAGCCAGCAAGCAGACCGCCGCCGAGGTCTTCCGTGCCCTTGAAGCCGAGCCGGCTGGAGTTGTAGGCGGAATTGGTCAGAAGGGTCTGTTTGGTCGTGATGGTCGTGCCGAACGGGCCCTGAGCCTGGTTCCAGTAACTGCTGACGCCGGTATCCACGATACCGAACAGCGTGACGGTGGATTGAGCCGAGGCTGTACCGATGCTCATCAATGCGGCCAGAGGCATCATCGCTGCTACGTATTTCTTCATCGCCCATCTCCTGAGGCTGACCAATGACCGAAGTCACCGTAGAGCGCGGAGATTACAGCAATAGGACGCGAAGGATCACATGGCCTGCGGCTTTCTTGTCTGTGCCCGGGTTGCTTGCGCGCTCGCGCGCGCGCCAAACGATCCTTTCTTGGACGCACACTCGTCCACCCCAACGCAACCCCAAAGGCCCGATATGAGGGCCGAGAATCGGACATTCGCTGGCTTCGTTGGATCACCTCACCCGACGGAAACCACCCCCAGCGCCACAGAAGCCGTCGCCATCGCCGCCGTCGCGAGCCATCCCAGCACCTTCCACTTGCGCGGCAGCACCATCTCTCGCATCACCTTGCGGCTCGACGCCGCGATCATCACGGCCGCCATCACCGGCACGGAGATGACGGCGTTGATCACCGCAGCCCAGTAGAGCGCCGAGATCGGGTTGATGCCCGACACGCTGACCGCGACGCCGATCGCCATGGCGGCGGCGAGGATGCCGTAGAAGCTGCGGCCCTGCGCCAGCGTCAGGTCCAGCCCCTTGCGCACATGGAAGTAGCTCGCCACCGCCTCCGCCGCGGATCCCGCGAGCACCGGCAGCGCCAGCATGCCGGTGCCGATGATGCCGAGCGCGAAAAGCAGGAAGGCCGCATCGCCCGCAATCGGGCGCAGCGCTGCAGCGGCTTGCTCGGTGGAGTCGATCTGGGTCTGACCGTTGGCATGCAGCGTCGCCGCCGCGGCGGTGATGACGAAGAAGGCGATGAGATTCGAGAAGCCCATGCCCACCGCCGTGTCGATGCGCAGGCGGCGCAACTGGCGCCGTGCCTGCTCGGGTGCGACACGCAGCGGACGGTCTTCGGGCACACGCTTGATGTCCTGCACTTCCTGCGAGGCCTGCCAGAAGAAGAGATAGGGGCTGATGGTGGTCCCGAGGATGGCGACGACGGTGGTCACGTACTCGCGGCTCCACTGGAAGGAGGGCGCGAACACGCCCCGCATCGCCGCGCCCCAATCCACGTCGACCGCGAACACGACGCCCACGTAGGCAAAGAGCGACAGCGTCAGCCACTTGAGCACGCGCACATAGCGCTCATAGGACATGAAGACCTGCAGCAGCAGCGAGACGACACCGAAGCCCGCCGCGTACCAGGCTCCGTGTCCGTGCAGCACGAGTGCGGCCGAGGCGCCCATGGCGCTCAGGTCGGCGCCGAGGTTGATCACGTTGGCGACCAGCAGCAGCAGCACCAACGAGGCGACCATCCATCGCGGGCAGAAGCGCGCGAAGGTCTCGGTGAGGTTCTTGCCGGTGACTCGGCCGATGCGCGCGCTGGCGAGCTGGATGCCCATCATCAGGGGATAGGTGATGAGCAGCGTCCACCCCACGCCGTAGCCGAACTGGGCGCCGGCCTGCGAATAGGTGGCGATGCCGCTCGGATCATCGTCCGCCGCGCCCGTGATGAGGCCCGGCCCGAGCTTGGACCACCAGCGCTCGCTGGTCTGCGGGGTACGGCCGGGCGCGCTCGTCGAAGGGGTGCTCATGGAGGGGAGACGTTGCCGCGACGACGCATGGCGCCACATAGGTGCGGGCCCCGGCGCGCTGTGGGACGTCATCGACGTCTGCGCGGGGGATGCGGCCTTGGATGACATGGCGCGCCGCGGCGGCTGCCTACGGTGGGGCATCAACCCAGGAGCAGCCCATGACTTCATCCCATGACCCGTCGAAAACGGAAGCTGGCGACGTCGCGGTCCAGCAGCGCAAGGTGCAGCGCGAGCAGGACGCCAAGGACCGCGCCGCCAAGCCCAATGTCAGGAGCGAGAAACCGGTGCAGGCCGGCCATCGTCCCGAGCCCGAAAACCCCATGCCCTCTCAGCATCTGAAAAAGCCCGGCATCGAAGCCGACATGGATCTGCAGCCGCGGTTCAAGGCGCCGGGCTATCTCGGCAGCGGCAAGCTCAACGGCATGGTGGCGCTGGTGACGGGCGGCGACTCGGGCATCGGACGGGCCGTGGCCTTGCTGTATGCACGCGAGGGCGCCCAGGTCGCGATCGTCTACCTGAAGGAAGAGCAGGTGGACGCCGACGAAACCAGGCGCTGCATCGAGGCCGAGGGCCAGCACTGCGTGCTGATTCCCGGTGACGTGCGAGACCCCGCGTTCTGCAAGCAGGCGGTACAAGAGACGCTGCAGGCTTTCGGGAAGCTGGACATCCTCGTCAACAACGCCGCATTCCAATTGCATGCCGCCTCGATCGAGGACATCACGGACGAGCGGCTCGACCTCACCCTGCGCACCAACGTGATGGGCTACTTCCAGATGGCGCGCGCGGCGGTGCCGCATCTTCCGAAGGGCGGCTCGATCATCAACACCGGTTCCGTGACGGGGCTCGAAGGGAGCGCGCAGCTGCTCGACTACTCGACCACCAAAGGCGCGATTCACGCCTTCACGAAGTCGCTCGCGAGCAACCTGCTGGACAAAGGCATCCGCGTCAACGCGGTCGCGCCTGGCCCAGTGTGGACGCCGCTGAACCCGGCCGACCGCTCCGGCGAGGAGGTGAAGGACTTCGGCAAGCACACCGACATGAAGCGCCCGGCCCAGCCCGAGGAGTTGTCGCCGGCCTACGTGTTCCTGGCTGCGCCGTGCTGCGCGAGCTACATCACGGGCATCGTGCTGCCGATCACAGGGAGCGTGGGCGCGGTGTAGCGTGGGGCGGGGTCGGGATGCGATCGGTGCCGGCCTCGGCCTCTTTCGCCATCACCTTGGTGGCCACGACGGCCTTTGCGCCGGCGACCGAGCCGTGCTCGTTGGCATACACCTTGGTGAACTCGGCCCCCAGCAGGAAGATCTGCGCCGCGTAGTACACCCACGCGAGCAGCACGACGAGCGATCCCGCGGCGGCAAAGGATTCGGTGACGCCGCTCTTGCCGAGATAGAGGCCGATCAGCAGCTTGCCGATCTCGAAGAGCACCGCTGTCACGGCGGCGCCGATCCACACGTCGCGCCACGCGATTGGAGCGGTCGGCATGAACTTGAAGATCATCGCGAAGAGCAGCGTGGTGATCGACAGCGACACCAGGATGTTGAGTCCCTGCAGCAGCAGTTCCCAGGCCGGCAGTATCCCGCCGGCCCAGGTGCCAACGGCCGCGACACCCGCGCTCACGATCAGCGACACCATCAGCAGGAAAGCCAGCCCCAGGATCAGCCCGAAGGACAGCAGCCGCGCACGCAGCACGGCCCAGACGCCCGAGGGCTTGTCCTTCTCCGGCACGTGCCAGATGCGGTCGAGCGCACTCTGCAGTTCGGCAAACACCGTCGTGGCGCCCACCACCAGCACGACGACGCTGACCACGCCGGCAATCAAGCCTCGTTCGGGCTCGCTCGCACTGCGCACCAGCCCCTGGACCGCGATCGCGCCCTCGCGGCCGATCAGCCCCGTGAGCTGGGCGACGATCTCACCCTGCACCGCCTCGCGGCCGAAGAGCGCGCCCGCGATCGCGATGACGATCACCAGCAGGGGCGCCAGCGAGAACATCGTGTAATAGGAGATGGCCGCGCCCATGCTCGGCGCCAGGTCGTCGACCCAGGCCATCGCGGCCTTGCGGCAGAGGTCGAAGAGATGCTTGGGCTTCATGGCGGGCGTGCGAAGTCGAGAGCGCCAATGTCGCTCCGGCACGCACCGCTGTCATGCGCCAAGTTTGCATGTTGGAGTAGGCGCCGGCCCACTCCTCGATGCCGCGCGCCGGGCGATCGGCTCAGCCCAGGACGCGAATCAGCTCGTCGTAGACCAGCCGCACTCTTGCCGGCACCGGCGTGCGCTGCGAGCGGTAGACGTACATGGGCCAGGGCTCGGGCGCGTCGGCGTCGAGCACGGACACGAGTTCGCCGGACGTCAAGCCTGGTTCCGCCAGCGACGCGACCAGTTGCCCGAAACCCAGGCCGGCGAGCACGGCGGCGCATTCGGCATCGGTGTCGTCGGTGATGAAGGCCGCGGGCGGCATGGTCATGTGCCGCCCCTTGCTGAAAAGCCAGGGCCACGGGCGGCCGGAGTTGCCGTCGATGAGCGCGGTGAGCGGCAAGGCGGCGAGCGCATCGACGTCCTCCGGCGTGCCGACGCGGGCGATCAGCGAGGGCGCGGCCACCACCTTGAGCGGCACCTTGCCCACTGGCCGCGCGACGAAGCGGCTGTCGCGCAACGGGCCGACACGCACGCCGACGTCGATCTGCTGGTCGACCACGTCGGCCAGCTGCTCCGAGAGGCGCAGGTCCAGCGTGAGCCCCGGATGCGCCGCCAGCATCGGCGCCAGCGCTTGCGGAAGCCGGCGCCGCCCGAGTACGCCGGGCGCGGTGACACGCACGACGCCCGCGTGCTGCGAGAGCGCACGGCGATCGATGCGATGGAAGAGTTCATCCACGCCGCCGACCGCCACCCGCGCGCGATCAGCCAGTTGGCGCCCGAAGGCGGTGAGCTGCACGCCGCGGGTGCTGCGGTGGAAGAGCGGTTCGCCCAGTTCTTCCTCCAGCTCGCGCACGGCTCGCGTCACGACCTGCGGCGAGACGGAGAGCCGGATGGCGGCATCGCGGAAGTTCACGGAATCGGCGGCCGTGCAGAACACGCGAAGGGCTTCGAGGCGGTTGGACATGAGGGAGTCGGGTCGAGATGTTTGGCGATCGATGTTCCGTAGTTGGGAATTCTGAACTCGCCAGAGTTCCATATACGGAAACGTCCGGATTTTCCACACTGACGCCATCCCTTCAACCACCCCAAGGAACCGTCATGACTTCAATCATCGAGAACAACATCGCCGGCAAGGTCGCCATCGTCACGGGCGCGAGCAGCGGGCTCGGCGAATCCACCGCGCGGCACCTGGCCGCTCGCGGCGCCAAGCTCGTGCTCGCGGCTCGCCGCACTGACCGGCTCGACAAGCTGGTCGCCGAGATCCGTGAGTCCGGCGGTGAAGCCATCGCCGTAGCCACCGACGTGTCGAAGCGCGCCGACCTCGAAAAGCTGGCCGCATCGGCCGTCGAAGCTTTCGGCCGCATCGACGTGCTGGTCAACAACGCGGGCGTGATGCCGCTTTCGCCCATCGAGAAGCTCAAGGTCGATGAGTGGGACCGCACCATCGACGTCAACATCAAGGGCGTGCTTTACGGCATCGCGGCCGTGCTTCCGCGCATGACGGCGCAGGGCAGCGGTCACATCATCAATATCGCCTCGGTCGCGGGCCTGAAGGTGTTCACGCCCATCGGCACGGTCTATAGCGCGACCAAGTTCGCGGTGCGCGCGATTTCGGAAGGATTGCGCGCCGAGACGGGCCACGGCATCCGCGTGACCATCGTGTCGCCGGGCGCCGTGGAGTCCGAGCTGCAACTCGGCAGCAGCGACGCCGAAAGCGCCGCGGGCGTGAAGGCCTTCTACGACGCCAACCAGATTCCGGCCGACTCGGTGGCCCGGGCGGTGGTCTATGCCGTCGAGCAGCCGGCGAACGTGGACATCAACGAGATCGTGCTGCGCCCGGTGACGCAGGACTTCTGACCCGCGACGCATCGTCCGGTGTGCCGCGCAGGGGCTCCAGGAGCCGCCCTGCGCGGTATCGCGGCGCTTCCTTTATGCTGCGCGACGATATGAAGATCCAAAAAGACTCCGTCGTCACCCTGCGCTACAAAGTCGCTGACGCCACCACCCAGAAGCTGATCGAAGAGAGCCGCGACCCCATGGTCTATCTGCACGGCGGCTACGACAACACTTTCCCGAAGATCGAGGCAGCCCTCGATGGCAAGGAAACCGGCTTCCAGACCACGCTGAACCTGCAGCCCGAGGACGCCTTCGGCCCTCGCGATGAGTCGCTGGTGCGCACCATCCCGAAGAGCGACTTCCCGCCCGGCGTGAAGGTGGGCGGCCAGCTCGAAGGCCGCAACGACCAGGGCGAGCCGCAGGTGTTCAACGTGATGAAGATCAAGGGGCCGCAGGTGATCCTCGACGGCAACCATCCGCTGGCGGGCAAGGCGCTGAAGTTCAGCGTGACCGTGACCGGCGTGCGCGCAGCGACCGAGGAAGAGGTCGCCCATCGCCATGTGCATGGCGAGCACGGGCACCACCACTAGGCCATTGAGTCGCTGGTAGCGCGCAGTTACTCCGCCAGCGCGACGGCGCGGCCGAGTTCCTGGCAGCGGGGTGCGCGCCTTGTAGGCGATCGCCCTACACCGAACACAGCCGTGCCCCTTCAGGACCGAAACTGGCGGGCACCACTGTTGCGCGCGCAAGACGACTGCGTTCCACGGGCGGCCCTTTCGTGGCTCGCCGCCGGCCCCATATTGGAAAGACGCGCCCCGTCGTTTCGAACAGGGCAACTCACCGGAAAAAGCCCCCGCCATGACCACCGCCAGACCCATCCTCCAGATCAAAGCCCTCGGGTTCCCTTGGGAGACGATCGATCCGTTCCTGTTCTGCGCCTATCACGACGACGCCTACCCGCGCGCCAACGCGCAGATGGGGCCGGATGCTCCGCTGGCGGGCCGCGACCTGGGCCAGGACTTCAGCCGCAAGGACGGCTGGAGCATGTACCACGGCACCACCGTGCCGGGCTTTCCGGGGCATCCGCACCGCGGCTTCGAGACAGTGACCATCGTGCGCAAGGGGCTGATCGACCATTCGGACTCGCTCGGAGCGGCGGCGCGCTTCGGCGGCGGCGACGTGCAGTGGCTCACCGCCGGCAAGGGCATCGTGCATTCGGAGATGTTCCCGCTCCTGGACGCGGGCGCGCCCAATCCGCTGGAGCTGTTCCAGCTCTGGCTCAACCTGCCGGCGCGCAGCAAGATGGCGGAACCGCATTTCACGATGTTCTGGTCGGAGGACGTTCCGCGCTTCACCGCGACGGACGCCAGCGGCCGCAAGACCGAAGTGGCGAGCATCGCGGGTCGGATCGGGCCGGTGGACGGCGCGCCGGGCGAAGGCGGTCCGCTGGCGCCGCCGCCGGATTCGTGGGCCTCGCAGCCCGACGCCGACCTCGCGATCTGGACGATCAGGATGGAACCCGGCGCGCGCTGGACGCTGCCAGCCGCGACGGGCGAGGGCACACGCCGCAGCCTCTACTTCTTCAAGGGCCGCACGGTGTGTGTGGCGGGCCAGGTGGTGGACGGCCACGCGGCGATCGAGCTGCGTGCCGATGCCGCCGTGGAACTGATCAACGGCGACGAGGTGGGCGAGTTCCTCGTGCTGCAGGGCCGCCCGATCGGCGAGCCGGTGGCGCAGTACGGCCCCTTCGTGATGAACACGCAGGCCGAAATCGCGCAGACCATGGCCGACTACCGCCGCACCCAGTTCGGCGGCTGGCCGTGGCCCGACACGGCACCGGTGCACGGGCGCGACCCGGCACGCTTCGCGCGGCATCCGGGCGGGCGCGAGGAGCGGCCCGAGGGCGCGGCCGAATCGAAGCGCGCCTGATCCGTCGGTTCAGCGCTCGCGGCGCTGGGCGGCCATCTCCCTGATCAGGCTCCATACGCGCTGCGCCAGCGGCGACGGCGCGCGGTTTCGCCTGTGCACCAGCATGATCGTTCGCTGCACCTTGGGCAGCAGCGGCCGCACGACCAGCGCCTGCAGCCCCGCCGGCGGCATCGCAAGCGCCGGCATGACGCTGATGCCGATGCCCTGTTCGATCATGCGGAACACCGTCGCCGGATGGCCGACCTGCTGCCGCACCTCGCAGCGCGAGCCGTGCTGAGCCAGCGCCTCGTCGATGAGGCGCCGGCTGCCGGAGGCATGGTCGAGCAGCACCAGCGGCTCGCCGTCGAGCGCCGACCAGCCCACCGTCCGCTCGCCGGCCAGCCGGTGGTCGGGCGGGATCACCAGGCAGAAGGGATCGTCGAGGATGGCCTCGCCCTGCAGGTCGTCGGTGGGGGGCGGTTCGACCAGCACACCGAAATCGACCTCGCCGGCGAGCACGCTGTCGAGCGCGGTCTGCTGCATGCGGTCGAGCAGCAGGAAGTCGATGTCCGGATCGCGACGCGCGCACTCGGCGATGCAGGCCGGAATGAGATTGGCCGAGAGCGTCGGGCTGCTGGCCACGCGGACCTTGCCGCGCCGCGCGCCGGCCATGCCGTGGACTTCGGCCAGCGTCTGGTCCAAGTCGTCGAGCACCCGGTCGAGCCGCACAGCGAGCGACTGGCCCGCATCGGTCAGGACGACTTCGCGCGTCGTGCGGTCCAGCAGTTTCAGGCCGAGTTGCGACTCGAGTTCGACGATGGACCGGCTGACCGCCGGCTGGGTCAGGCCGATCTGGTCACCCGCCCGGCTGAAATTGCAGGTTTCGGCGACGGCCTGGAAAACGCGAAGCTGGCGCAGGGTGACATTCATGCACCAAGATCATAAAACTATCAAATTAATCCATTTCTCTTTTGAATCACGAGACGGTCCAATCCGGCCCATGTCTCGTTCACGCTATCTCCCCGACAACTTCACCCTGTCGCTCGTCGCCGTCGTCGCGCTGGCCAGCCTGTGGCCAGCCAGCGGCGGGACCGCACTTTTCTTCGAGCAGTTCACCATGGTCGCGATCGGCCTGCTGTTCTTCCTGCACGGCGCCAAGCTCTCACGCGAGGCGATCCTCGGCGGCATCACGCACTGGCGGCTTCACCTGATGGTGTTCGCCAGCACCTTCGTCCTGTTTCCGCTGCTCGGCCTGCTGCTCAAGCCGGTGCTGACGCCGCTGGTCACGCCCGAGCTGTACACCGGCGTGCTCTTCCTGTGCGTGCTGCCGGCGACGGTGCAATCGGCCATCGCCTTCACCTCGATCGCGCGCGGCAACATCCCGGCCGCGGTGTGCAGCGCATCGGCCTCCACGCTGCTCGGCGTCTTCGTGACGCCGCTGCTGGTCAGCCTGCTCGTCGTGAAGCACGGCGACGCGGGCGCGTCGCTCGGCGCGATCGGCCGCATCCTGCTGCAACTGATGGCGCCCTTCGTCGCCGGCCACCTGCTGCGGCCGTGGATCGGCGGATGGGTGAAGCGCCGCGCGGCGGTGCTCACGCTGGTCGATCGCGGGTCCATCCTGCTGGTGGTCTACACCGCCTTCAGCGCAGCGGTGATCGAGGGTCTGTGGAAGGAGATTCCGCCCTCCGCGCTGGTGGGCCTGCTGGCCGTGTGCGCGATCCTGCTCGCCCTCATGCTGGTCGTCACCACCTGGGCCGGCCGCAGCCTCGGCTTCGACAAGGCCGACGGGATCACGATCGTGTTCTGCGGCTCCAAGAAAAGCCTGGCGAGCGGCATCCCGATGGCCAAGGTGCTCTTCGCCTCGCACGCCGTCGGCGCGATCGTGATGCCGCTGATGCTCTTCCATCAGATGCAACTGATGGTCTGCGCGGTACTGGCACAACGCTACGCGCGCCGCCAAGCCGCCCTGGAGCCCTCCACGGCCAAGAGCCTAGCCTGATCGGAAAACACCGCGGAACCGGCTTTGCCGGGCCGCTGGTGTTGCCCCCGGTGAGGGGGGTGGCGTAGCGACACGAAGTGCGCGAAGCCTGGGGGAGGGGCCTACCGCGGCGCGTCGCCCTTGCGGTACTCGGCGGTGAGTTCGTCAAGGCGCTGCTTCAGGCCTGCATCCAGCTTGTACTCCGCAGCAGCCAGCGTCGCATCCAGTTGCTCCGGACGGCTTGCGCCGAGCAGCGGCGCGGTGATCAGCGGATTCGCCATCACCCATGCGACGGCCAGCGTCGCGAGCGGCACGCCGGCCTCTTCGGCCAACTTGTGCAGCTGCGTGACGGTCGCGAAGCTGCGCTCGTTCCAATAGCGGTCCTGATACATCGCGCCGGCCGTGCCGAGCGTGAAGCGAGTGTTGTCTTCCGGCTTCGCGCCGGGTTGGTACTTGCCGGTCAGCAGGCCGCCCGCGAGCGGGTTGTACGGGATCACGCCCAGCCCCTCTTCGCCCGCCAGCGGCAGCAGCTCGCGCTCGATCTCACGGAACAGCAGGCTGTAGCGCGGCTGCACCGACACCAGCCGCGTGAGCTTGTGCAGCTCGGCGCGGCCGATGGCGCGCGCCAGGCGGTACGCGAGGAAGTTGGACACGCCGATGTAGCGCGCCCGGCCGGAACGGACGATCACGTCCAGCGCTTCGAGGCTCTCGTCGAGCGGCGTCTCGCGGTCGTCGTGGTGCAGCTGATAGAGATCGACGTGATCGGTCTGCAGCCGCTTGAGCGACGCATCGATCGCATCCAGCAGATGCTTGCGTGATGCGCCCTGGTCCCAGGTGTTCGGGCCGACCTTGCCCACCGCCTTGGTCGCGACGATGTAGCGGCTGCGACCCTTGGCACGCAGCCAACGCCCGATGATCTCCTCGGTGCGACCGGTGGTCCCGACGGTTCCGCCGAGTGGATACACGTCGGCTGTGTCGAGGAAATTGATGCCGCCGTCGGTCGCCTTGTCGAGGATGCTGTGCGACACCGCTTCATCGGTCTGCAGGCCGAAGGTCATGGTGCCGAGCGCCAGGCGCGACACGGTGAGGCCGGTGCGGCCGAGGCGGGTGGTGGGAATGCTCATGAAAAGACTCCGATCGCTGCTGGGCGGAGGGGCATCATAGTCAGCGGCGCGATTTCCGGTACGGCGCGCAGGGGTTCGGTTGATCTCGCTTCAAGGAAGCGCGACCATACCGCGCACCTGCTGGCAACGATGACCAAGATGAAAACGGCCGACGCCCCACCGGTCGGTGTGTTCAGCGCCAACTGCCCGTCGCGCGCTGCGCTGGAGCTCGTCGCCAACAAGTGGGCCCTGCTGATCGTGCCTGCGCTTCACGACGGGCCCATGCGCAACAACGAACTCCTGCGCCGCATCGGCGGCATCTCGCAGAAGATGCTCACTCAGACGCTGCGCGAACTGGAACGCAACGGTCTCGTGCTGCGCACGGACCACCACTGCGTACCGCCGCATGTGGAATACGCGCTGAGCGACACCGGCCGGCCATTGAGCGAGGCCTTCGACGCGGTCGGTCGCTGGGCCGAAGCGCATCACCGGGATCTGGCGGATGCGCGCAAGGCCTTCGATGTGACGCATCGGGGCTAGCGGTAGGTCGCGAGGTGGATGCTGGTCTCCGTGTTGCGAATGCCCTTCAGCAGCCGGATGCGCTCCAGCACATGCGACAGCTCCGTCATCGAGCTGGCACGCAGTTCGGCCAGCAGGTCCCAGCGGCCGTTGGTGTCGAACAGCGCAGCCACGCCGGGCTCGCCCAGGAGGCTGGCGATGACCATGCGGGTCTGGTTGCCTTCCACCAGGATGCCCATCCAGGCGCGGATCTCGTCCGTCCGCTCCTCGGGCCGGAGTTGCACCGCGTAGCCGACGATCACGCCGCCGTCCTCCAGCTTGCGCAGGCGGTTGGTCACCGTGCCGCGCGAGACGCCGAGCTTGTGGGCCAGCGTCGCAGCGGGAAGGCGGGCGTCCTGGCGCAACAATGCGATCAGTCGATGGTCGAGTTCGTCGAGGTCCATGCCGACACTGTCGGTCAGTCCCGGCGTTTTGCCAATCTCACCCGGCGGCGGCAGCCAGTTCCAGGAAGCGCAGCGATGGTTCCGAGGACAGCGCGCGGGTCACGGCCTTCGTCTCCTCGGGACTGAGCGCCACCAGCATCTCCACCTGCCCGGCCACGCTGGTCGCGAGCGGGATGCCGTCGCGGTAGACCACGCGCGAGCCCGCGACACGGGCGACCCTGGGGCCCGGCACGACCGTGCCGAGGAGGTTGGCCGGATCGGTGGCGGCGAGGCAGACCAGGCCCTCGTCTGGCGCCTGGCGCCGCACCTGCCGCATGAGGCCGATAGCTTCGGGCAGGGCGAACTGCTCGCCCGCCACGCCGGCGATGAAGCGGCCGCCGCGAATTTCTCCACGCGCTTCGAGCCGGCGGTAGGCGCGCGCGAGGTCGCGCCACGGCGGCAGCCACGTCGGCTCGCGCTCCACGATGCGCCAGCACACCACGCCGTAGCGGCGCAGCAGGATGCGCGCGACCTGCTCGACGGCGTCCGGGGCGATGGCAGGCGCCGGGCCCGCAACGGCCGGCTCACGCTGCCGGACCAGCGACCAGCGGCCGGCATCCTCGATGCCGAAGAGGGCGCTGCGCCGACGCCGGCGTGCGTGCGTCGACGAACGCTTCGATGGCGGAATCAGCAATGCGCGCAATCCCGCGTAGCTGTCGCAATGCGCTCGGCCGCGTATGACGAGCTCGCTCAGCGCGTCTTCGAGTTCGGTGCCCAGCAGGTGCGTGCCCTGGACGATCTCGTCGAAGAAGGAGGCGCCATGCTCTGCGAGGAAGGTGGCGACACGCTGCGCCCGCGAGCCCAGGCCGGCGTCATCCGCGGGCGCGGGCACTAGGCCTGTCCAAAGGGAAGCCGTGCGGCGCGGCAAGAGCAGCACCGGCGTCGCGCGCAGCGACGTGCCGCCGCCCGCACGGGCATCGCTGGCGGCAGGGCGCAGGCGCGTCCACAAGGTGCGGCCGGCCGTGCACAGGTCATCGAGCCATGCCGGCGCGTAGTCCTTGACCCGCGAAGGCAGCAACTCGGCCTCCCAGGTGCCGGCCGGCGCCTCGTAGCCTTCGAGCTGCGTCAGGATGCCGGCAAGGGCATCGGGCCCGCTGACCCGGCTGGCGCTGCCGACGTGCTGCCACTCGAACAGGAAGCGCACGAAATCGCGCGGCTCGACGGGTTCGATCTCGCGCCGCAGCCGCTTGAGGGTGTAGCGATGGATGCGGGCGAGCAGATGGCGCTCGCACCATTCGGCGGATCCGGCGCCGGGCGTGAAGCGGCCCTGCAGCACGTAGCCTTCGGTCTGCAATGCCGACAGGGCGGCGTCGATGTCGATACGGGGCAGGCGCAACTGTGCCGCGAGGGTGTCCGCCAACATCGGGCCCAGTCCGGTCAAACGCGAACGCAACAGTTCGCGCAGCGTGTCTTCGACGCTGCCCTCCAACTGCGCGTATTCCGCGGGCGGCTCGATGACCGGCTGCATCGCCGCGCAAGGATAGAGCGCGGCGATCTGCGCCAGGCGCTCGGCCGCCACCCACAGGCCCTCGCTGCGTGCGTCGTCCGTTGCTGGCGCCAGCCTTGTCGCGCGACCCGCCTGCGCGAGCGCCTCGAGCCATGGCAGCCATTCCGCGTTGCCTGTTGCCTCCGCATCGGTGACGACGCCGAGCCCGTTCAGCGCCTCGTGCATCTCGTCAGGGTTGCGCGCACGCGGCCACGCCTCCTGTCTCACGCTCTCGATCGCGTCGGTGTCCAGCTGCCCGAGATCGTCCGCGCTTTCCGGATCGATATAGCGCCGGTTTTGCACGGCCTGCGTGCGGCGTTCTTCCAGCGGCGCATCGTCGAGGAAAGCGTAGGGCCGCGCGTTCAGTGCTTCCGCCGCGAGCGGGGATGGGGCCGGCAGGTCGCGTGCCACCACGTCGACTTCGCCGGATTCCATGCGGCGCAGCAGCCGCAGCCACCCTTCGGCATCCATCGCGTCGTAGAGGCAATCGCGCAGCGTCTGCGCCACCAGCGGATGCTCCGGAATCTCGCGCTCGCCGGCGAGGTTCTCCGCGCAGGCGACCTGGTCGGGAAACACGTTGGCCAGCAAGTCCTCGGACTTCATGCGCTGCAGTTGCGGCGCCACCTTGCGTCCGCCCACGAAGCGCGGCAATGCCAGCGCGGTGGTCGCGTTCCAGCGCCAGCGCGCGCCGAAGAGCGGTGCGTCGAGCAGCGCCTGCACCAGCACGTCGAGCGCGGTCGCCGAATGCAGGTAGCGCGCCACCTCGTCCAGCGGAAAGCTGTGGCTCGTCGACAGCGACAGGACGATGGCGTCTTCGGTCGCCGCGGCCTGCAGCTCGAAGTTGAACTGGCGGCAGAAGCGTTTGCGCAGCGCCAGTCCCCACGCACGATTGAGGCGGCTGCCGTAGGGAGAATGGATCACCAGTTGCATGCCGCCCGATTCGTCGAAGAAACGCTCCATCACGATGCGCTGCTGCGTGGGCAGCGCGCCGAGCGCGCGCAGGGCGCGGGCAAGATGCTCTGTGATCTGGCGGGCCGCCTCGGCATCCATGCCGATGTCGCGCCCCAGCCAATCCACCGTCGCCTGGAGACCTTGAGCGGCCAGGCTTTCGGCGATCTCGTGGCGAAGGCGCGAGACACCCACGGAGAGTTCATCCGTCCGGCCCGGCGCCTCGCCCAGCCAGAACGGAATGTTGGGCGCGGCACCGTGCGCGTCCTCCACCCGCACGCGGCCGGGCTCGATCCGGAGGATGCGGTAGCTGGCGTTGCCGAGCTGGAAGACGTCGCCCGCGAGACTCTCGACCGCGAAGTCCTCGTTGACCGTGCCGATCTTGTGCGCCTGCGGTTCGAGCATCACCGTGTAGTCGCCGGTCTCGGGAATGGTGCCGCCGGAAGTCAACGCGGTCAGGCGCGCGCCCTTGCGCTCGCGCAGGCGGCGATGCACGGCATCGCGGTGCACGTAGCTCGCGCGCTGGCCCAGTCGGGTGGTGAAACCTTCGGCCAGCATGCGAACGACCGATGCGAAGGTCTCGCGCGTCAACTGGGCATAGGGCCACGCACGCCGCACGAGCGCAAAGAGCGCGTCCTCGTCCCATTCGCGCGATGCGATCTCGGCGACGATCTGCTGCGCCAGCACGTCGAGCGGCTCGGGCAGCACGTGCAGCGCGTCGAGCTCGCCGCGGCGCACGCAGTCGAGCAGGGCCGCGCACTCGCCCA
This sequence comes from Variovorax sp. J22R115, assembly GCF_030317005.1. Lineage (NCBI taxonomy): Bacteria > Pseudomonadati > Pseudomonadota > Betaproteobacteria > Burkholderiales > Comamonadaceae > Variovorax > Variovorax sp. J22R115. Next base: position 121,674 of record NZ_JASZYM010000017.1, read on the forward strand.
GTTCGTCGATCGACTGCGGGAACAGCCGCGCCTTCGGCACGCCGCCGACGGCGTGACCGGAGCGCCCCGCGCGCTGCAGGAAGGTCGCGATCGATCGGGGCGATCCCAGCTGGCACACCAGGTCCACATCGCCGATGTCCAGTCCCAGTTCCAGCGAGGCCGTGGCCACCATCACCTTGAGGTCGCCGCGTTTCAGGCGCTGCTCGGCCTCGAGGCGCGTCTCTTTGGCGAGGCTGCCGTGATGCGCGGCGACGACCTCCTTGCCCAGGATCTCGCCCAGGTGCCGCGCGGCGCGTTCCGCCATGCGCCGCGTGTTGACGAAAACCAGCGTCGTGCGATGCGCGTGCACCAGCCCGGCGACACGCGCATAGACCTGCTCCCACTGCTCGTTCGACATCACGGCGGCAAGCGGCGTGGGCGGCAGCTCCAGTGCGAGGTCCCGCTGCCTGGCGTAGCCGATATCGACGATCTCACAATCGGCCACGCCATCGACGATCGCGCCGGCGCCGACGAGGAAGCGCGCAATCTCGTCGATCGGCTTCTGCGTGGCCGACACGCCGATGCGGATCAGCGGCTTCGCGCAGAGCGACTGCAGCCGTTCGAGCGACAGCGCGAGGTGGCTGCCGCGCTTGGTGGCGACGACCGCGTGGATTTCATCGACGATGACCGTGCGCACGGTCGAGAGCATCCGGCGGCCCGACTCGGAGCCCAGCAGCACATAGAGCGACTCGGGCGTGCTGACCAGGATGTGCGGCGGCTGACGCAGGCTCTGCTGGCGCTCCCTGGCCGGCGTGTCGCCGGTGCGCACAGCGGTGCGGATATCGACGTCCGGCAGCTTGAGCCTGGCGAGTTCGCGGCGGATGCCCGCGAGTGGCGCCTTGAGGTTGAGCCCGATGTCATTGGACAGTGCCTTCAACGGCGAGATGTAGAGCACCGTCGTCTCGTCGGGCAGGCCGCCCGGTTCGAGCCCTTGGCGCACCAGGCCGTCCAGCGCGGCCAGGAAGGCCGTCAGCGTCTTGCCCGATCCGGTGGGCGCCGCAATCAGTGTGTGGCGGCCAGCGGTAATCACCGGCCACGCGGCGGCTTGGGCCGCCGTGGGAGCCGGAAAGGTGGCGTTGAACCACTTGGAGACGGCGGGGTGGAAGTCTTGAAGCACGAGGAGAGGCAGTCTTGCTGCGCGGCGGGGCAAGGGAATGAAATCAGGCCGACCCTGCCGATGTCAAGGCGCGCGAGCCAGGTCCACCAGCACACGTCCGCGCACCTGCCCTGCGAGCAGTCTCGGTGCGAGTCCGGCGACCGCGCTGAGACCAATGGTCTCGGTGTTGGCGTCAAGCAGATCGCGCGGCAGCTCCATGGCGAGCAGCTGCCAAGCGGCGAGCCGCCGCGTCTGCGGTGCATGCACACTGTCGATGCCGGCCAGCGTGATCCCGCGCAGGATGAAAGGCGCCACGCTCGCCGGAAAATCCATCCCCTGCGCAAGGCCGCAGGCGGCGACGGTGCCGCCATATTTCAGGCTCGCGCAGACGTTGGCGAGCGTGTGGCTGCCCACGCTGTCCACCGCCGCGGCCCAGCGTTCCTTCTGCAGGGGTTTGCCGGGCTCGCTCAGCGTGGCGCGGTCGATGATCTCTTTGGCGCCCAGGCGCTGCAGATGCGCGGCCTCCTGTGGCCGACCGGTCGATGCGTGCACCTCGAAACCGAGCTTCGCAAGCAGCGCGATGGCGATAGTGCCCACGCCGCCGTTCGCGCCGGTGACGAGCACAGGGCCCGTAGCCGCCGTCACGCCGTGGTTCTGCAGCGCCATCACGCACAGCATCGCGGTGTAGCCGGCAGTGCCGATCGCCATGGCCTGCCGGGCATCGAGCCCCCTGGGAATGGGCACCAACCAGTCGGCCTTGACGCGGGCCTTGCGCGCCAGGCCGCCCCAGTGCGTTTCGCCGACGCCCCAGCCGTTGAGCACCACCGCATCGCCGGGCCTGAAGCGGGCATCGCTGCTCTCCAGCACGGTGCCAGCGAGATCGATGCCCGGCACCATCGGGAACTTGCGCACCACGGGCGACTTGCCGGTAATGGCAAGGGCGTCCTTGTAGTTGACGGTGGAGTACGCAACGTCGATGAGCACCTCGCCCTCCGGCAGATGGGCCTCATCGATCGAGGTGACGGCGGCCTGGGTGGTGCCGTCCTCGGCCTTGGTCAGCAGCAGGGCTTCGAACATTCCTGGGATTCCTTGGGTTCGGTCTTTCAATCATTGCGCACCGCAAAGGCACGCACCTCGCCGGGCTTGCGCAGCATCTTGTCGACATCGGCGGCGTGAAGCTCTTCGGCCTGGATCATCTGCCGGGCGAATTCCTCCAGCGCCACGGAGTGGCCTTCGACCAGCCGCAGCAGGTCGCGGTACAGGTCCAGCGCCTTGCCTTCGGTCGCCAGCGACTCCTGCAGGATCGCCGACATGTCGTGCTTGTGCGAATCGAGCAGCGCGCCGATGCCCAGCGACGGATAGGCGCCGAGCGTGGTGATCCATTCGCCGACCTGCTGCGCGTGCAGCAGCGATTCGTTGGCCTGGTCGCGCAGCCACGACACGATCGGGATGCGCGAGAAGCCGAAAACGAGAAAGGAGTAGTGCGTGTAGCGCACCACGCCCGCCAGCTCCGCTTCCAGCAGATGGTTGAGGACGTCGACCACCTGGGTCTTGTCGAACTGGGACATGGAAGGCACCTCCGCAAGCGAAGTCGGCGCCACCAGCGGCGCCTCGCAAAGACTCGCACGATCCCCGCGCCGGCGCAAGCGGCGAAGGGCGTTTGACGCGCGCGAACGATGGGCGTACGGTTGCCGCCCGGCCCGCCCCGAGTGCACGAGACCGGGAAAAAGGAGACAAAGAGATGACGGATCTGTCCACTCATCCGACGCAGATCGCCAGCGCCTGGCTGGCCGATTTCACGTCCGCGCTGGAACGGCAGGACATCGATGCGGCGGTCGCGCTGTTCGAGCCCGACTGTTACTGGCGCGACCTGGTCGCCTTCACCTGGAACATCCGGACACAGGAAGGCCCCGAGGCGATCCGCAAGATGCTGGAGGCACGGCTGGCGGACACCGAGCCGAGCGCCTTCGCGGTCGAAGGTGAAGCGACCGAGGCCGATGGCGTGGTGGATGCGTGGTTCACCTTCGAGACGGCCGTCGCACGCGGACGGGGCCACCTGCGGCTGCGCAAGGGCAAGGCCTGGACGCTGCTCACGACGATGACCGAACTGAAGGGCTTCGAGGAGCGCAAGGGCGATCGGCGCATCAAGGGCGCCGAGCACGGCGCGAACCCCGGGCGCAAGACCTGGCTGGAAAAGCGCGACGAGGAAGCGAAGACGCTGGGCTTCACCGAACAGCCCTATGTCGTGATCGTCGGCGGCGGGCAGGGCGGCATCGCACTTGGCGCGCGGCTGCGCAAGCTGGGTGTGCCGGCCATCATCGTGGAGAAGAACGCGCGGCCCGGCGACTCCTGGCGCAAGCGCTACAAGAGCCTGTGCCTCCACGACCCGGTCTGGTACGACCATCTGCCCTACCTGCCCTTTCCCGAGGACTGGCCCGTGTTCTCGCCCAAGGACAAGATCGGCGACTGGCTGGAGATGTACACCAAGGTGATGGAGCTGAACTACTGGAGCTCGACCACCGCAAAGAAGGCGCGCTACGACGAAGCGAAGAAAGAGTGGGAGGTCACTGTCGAGCGCGACGGCAAGGAGATCAAGCTGAGGCCCAAGCAGCTGGTGTTCGCGCTCGGTGTTTCGGGCTATCCGAACGTGCCGAAGATTCCTGGCGCCGAGAGTTTCGAGGGCGTACAGCACCACTCCAGCGCGCACCCCGGGCCGGAAGCCTGGCGCGGCAAGAAATGCGTGGTGCTCGGCTCCAACAACTCGGCGCACGACATCTGCGCGGCACTGTGGGAGAACGGCGCCGACGTGACCATGATCCAGCGCAGCTCGACGCACATCGCGCCGTCGGATTCGCTCATGGAGCTGGCGCTGGGCGGGCTGTATTCGGAATCGGCGGTCAAGGCCGGCGTCACGACCGACAGGGCGGACCTGATCTTCGCCTCGGTGCCCTACAAGATCATGGCGCCGATGCAGGTGCCGGTGTACGACGAGATGAAGAAGCGCGACGCCGACCTGTACGAGCGGCTCGAGAAGGCCGGCTTCCTGCTGGACTTCGGCGTCGACGGCTCGGGCCTCTTCATGAAGTACTTGCGGCGCGGCTCGGGCTACTACATCGACGTGGGTGCCTCGGAGCTGGTGGCCAACGGCAGCATCAAGCTGCGCAGCGGCGTGACCATCGAGCACATCAACCCACGCTCGGTGACACTCAGCGATGGCAGCGAGTTGCCGGCCGACCTGATCGTCTACGCCACGGGCTACGGCTCGATGAACGGCTGGCTGGCCGACCTGATCTCGCCGGAGCTGGCGGACAAGGTCGGCAAGGTCTGGGGCCTGGGCTCCGACACGCCCAAGGACCCCGGCCCGTGGGAAGGCGAGTTGCGCAACATGTGGAAGCCCACGCAGGTGCCTCAGCTCTGGTTCCATGGCGGCAACCTGCACCAGTCACGCCATTACTCGCAGTTCCTTTCGCTGCAGTTGAAGGCGCGCATGGAAGGCCTCTCGACGCCGGTGTACGAACTGGCGCCGAGCCACCACCGGCGCTGAATCAAACGGCGGCGAGTGCGGCGGGCCAGCGCAGTTCGTGGCCCGTGCGCTCGGTGAACGCCTGGAGATCCTCGGGCGTGTCGATGTCGACCCGGTAGCGGCTGTTGTCGGTGTCGAACCAGCGCACGCGTTCCGGATGGGCGTCTCGCCAGCGACGGCAGGCCGCATTTGCATCACCGGCCAGCCATTCGTCGCGCAGGGCGGATTCGAAGATCACCGGATTGCCCGGCTCGCCTGCCACGCGCGGCACGACCATCGAGGCGTCGCCGCGCTTCTTGAAGGCGCCGATCAGCGCGGTGATGTCCTGCCCGTTGATCATCGGCTGGTCGGCCAGCGCGACGATCACGGCGTCGAGCTTCGGCGACAGCGCCTGCAGGCCGATGCGAACGGACGAGACCTGCCCGTCGTCCGGCGACGGATTGCGCGCCAGCGTGACGGGGAAGTCGCGCACGGCCGCCTCGATCGCATCGGCATGGTGGCCGAGCACGACGACCACCTCGTCGACGCCCGCGCCCGAGAGCGCGATCAACTGCCGCCGGATGAGCGGCACGCCACCGAGCTCGAGCAGCGACTTCGGCCGGCCGCCAAGCCGGCTGCCGGAGCCGGCCGCGAGCAGCACCGCGCCGATCACCATGCGTGCGTAGAGGCCACCGCCGCCTTTGAGGATGCAGCCCATGTCAGTGCCCGCAGCAGGAAGATTTCGTCGCGGCCGGAATCGACGTCAGTTCCGCCGTCGCCTGGGCGGCAGGCGGCGCGCGCTCGGCGCCACGCCGGTGCGACACGACCGCGGCCAGCACCGACAGGGCGATTTCCTCCGGCGTGGTTGCAGGCATCGGATAACCCGCGGGCGCGACGATCGCCCCCACCGCGTCGGCATCCGCGCCCGACGCGATCAGCGATTCCTTCAACACCTGCGCCTTGCGCGCACTGGCGACGAAGGACACCTGCCTTGCATCGAGCGCGAGCGCCAGTCGCAGTGCCTGTACGTCGCGACGGCCCTGCGTCGCGACGACCACCCACGCGCCCGGCGCAATCTGCGAGGTGACCGAGGCCATGTCATCGCTCGCGATGACGCGTTGCGCATCCAGGTAGTCCGCCGCCTGCGCCTCGTGCGCCACCAGCGTGACCGCGAAACCGACGCGCGGCGCCAGCTGGCTCAGGCTCGTCGCGACCGGCGACGCACCGATCACCACCAGTTGCGCCTGCGGCAGCACCGGATCAATGAAGAGCTCCAGCGTGCCGCCGGAATGGCAGGCCATGCCGAATTCCAGCACGTCGCCGAGGTCCTTCTCCTGCCCGTCGGCGGTGGGCGCGATGCGGATCAGCCGCGCATGCCCATCGGCCAGCGCCTCCCGCACCGTGCGGACCACGGCGGGCTGCGCGCAGCCGCCGCCGATCCAGCCATGGAAGTCGCCGTCGGCCGTGACGATGGCCTTGTCGCCCGGGTGCGCCGATGCCGGCGCGAGCGCCTTGATCACGCTGACCAGCGCATAGGGCTTGCCGGCCCGTTGCAGCCGCTGGGCAGCATCGAAGACCGTGTCGGCGTTGTTCATGGCGACTCCTTGGCGAGCGGGAAAGGGTTGGATCACGTTGCGGCGGCGACGTTCAGCGCAGGTGCTGCGCGAGTTCGGCCAGATCGCGCAGGCTGTTGAGGCGTGCAAGGCCTTCGAGCAGACCCCCGTGTTCGACGACGCCCTGCATCGCCTGCGAGGCCGGCGGCCGTTCGGACGGATGGAACCACCGGATGCGCGCACCCCGCCGGCGCACGTGCGCCAGCTCTTCGGCCAGGCGCTGCGGCTCGTCGGCGTCGAAGCCATCCGACAGCACCCACACGCGCGCATTGCGCGTGAGTTGCGCGCGCGCATGCACCGCGTGGAAGTCGGCGAGGCTCGTCGCGATGCGGGTGCCGCCGCCGAAGCCGGCGGTGACGGCGTTGACCTTCTCCTGCACCGCCGCCGAGTCGCTGCGCAACAACGGCGTGACTTCGGCGAGCCGCGTGTGAAAGACGAACACGCGCGCATTCATCGCCGCCACGAAAGCGCGGGCGATGCGCAGGAAGAGCTGCGCGTGGGTCTCCATCGACCGGCTCACATCGACGAGGATGAAGAGGCGAGGCCATTCGCGCCGTGGCGCGCGCCACACGGGATGCACGGGCAAACCGCCGGTGCGCAGGCTGGCGCGCAGGGTTCGGCGCACGTCGAGGCGGCGGCCCTGCGCGCTGTCGTGCCAGCGGCGCGTGAGACGCTTGCGCAGCCGCTGCGCGATCTGCTCGGCCAGACGTTCGAGCTGCCCCAGCTCTTGGGGCAGCCATTCCGACAACGCGCGGTCGTGCAGGGCGTCGGCGCGGCTCGCGCCGCCCTGCGCGCGCGGCAGGCCGCCATCGTCCGGCTGTGGGGTCGGTGCCTGCAGGGCAGTGTCCGACGACGTCGAACGCGTCGACGGCTGTGCGCCGTCGAGACTGTCATGCAGGCTCTTCACCAGTTGCCGCAGGCTGCGGCTCGGGCGCGTCTCGCCGCTCGTCCGCGTCTTGCCTTTCGTGCGCCCGGGATGCCAGTAGCGCTCGAAGAGTTCGGGCCAGCGCTTCCAGTCGCGTGCGTCGTGGCAGGCGATGGAACGCCAGGCCGCGTCGAGTCGGGACGCGCGCTCGATCGGCACGCGCAGCGCGGCGCTCACCATCGCCTGCTGCTCCGCCACGCCGACTTTCAGGCCGTGGTCGCGCAACAGGGCCGCGAAGCCGGCGATGCTGTCGAGCGGACGCGCGATGGTGTTCATGTGGGCTGCGGCGTCTTCTCGGCCACGCCGACGGTGCGCCGCCCCTCGATGAGCTGGCGGACGCGGTCTTCTCCGAACTGGAAACGGTCCTCGCGCGTCTTGAGCAGACAGGCCAGCGTGCCGGCGAGCGCGTGCGGATCGCCGGGCATGGCCTTGAAGTCGAGCCGGTGCAGCGCGCGCACCCAGTCCAGCGTCTCGGCCACGCCGGGCGTCTTGGCGAGGTCTTCGCGGCGCAGGCGCTGCACGAAGGCCACCGCCTGTTCGACCAGCGCGCCCTCCGCCTGCGGCAGCGTGGCGCGCACGATCGCGATCTCGCGCGCGAGCGTCGGGTATTCGAGGTAGTGGTAGAGGCAGCGACGGCGCAACGCATCTGACAGTTCGCGTGTGCCGTTGCTGGTCAGCACGACCTGCGGCACGTGCTTCGCGTGCACGGTGCCGAGTTCCGGCACGGTGATCTGGTAGTCCGCCAGCACTTCGAGCAGGAAGGCCTCGAAGGCCTCGTCGGCGCGGTCGATCTCGTCGATCAGCAGCACGCAGGGCGCGTCGCTCGAAATGGCCTGCAGCAAGGGGCGTTCGAGCAGGTAGTCGCGCGAGAAGAGGTCGGCCTCCTTCATGCCCTGCGGCTGCGTCTCGTGCAGGCGGATCGCGAGCAGCTGGCGGCCGTAGTTCCACTCGTAGGCCGCCTGGGACAGGTCCAGCCCCTCGTGACATTGCAGCCGCACGAGTGCCTGGCCGCGCGCCTGCGCGAGCGCGGCGGCCAGCGAGGTCTTGCCGACGCCGGCATCGCCTTCCACCAGCAGCGGGCGCTGCAGTTCGGCAGCAAGCCACAGCGTGGTGGCAAGGCTTTCGTCGGCGATGTAGCCGGCGCGGTGCAGCGATTCGCGCAGCTCGGCTTCGGTCATGGGGTGTTTCAGGTGCGCTTGCCGAGCAGGCCCGCGAACCAGCCCTTGACGAGGCTCCACATCATGGCCAGTGCGTTGATTTCCCGGGCCTGCGCCACGGGCGGCACGGATGTCGGCATGGCCATCTGGCTCGCCACATCGTCTGCGGATGCGTAGGTGGCGGACGGTGCCGCCGCGGCGGCACGGAAGTTGTCGACGAATTGCCCGAGCAGCATGTCGGACACCGGCACCATCAGGCGGCTGCCGAACTGCGCGAACTTGCCGCTGACCGCGACCACCGCCTGACCGGCCAGCACCGACGTCGATGGCGAATCGCCGGGTTCGATGGTCGCCGTCAGGTCCATCGACGCCGACGAGCCGCCGCGGTCGGCGCCCTTGCCGAGCAGTTGCAGCTTCATGGCGGCCTCGTCGAGCGCGAGCACCTCGATGTCGCCGGCAAAGGCCGCGTTCGCGGGGCCGACCTTGACCTTGACGTTGCCCTTGTAATGCGTGTCGTCGATCTGCTCGGTGATGGCCGCACCGGGCATGAAGCCGGCCACGGTCTTCACATCGCGCAGCAACTGCCACGCGCGCGCGGCATCTACTTCCAGCGGATAGCGTTTGTCGACCTTGACTTCCATCGTTGCCCTCGCTCAGAGCGCGACACCGCTCTGCTTCAACTGCTGCCACACGCGGTAAGCGCTGTGCGGCATCACCATGTGCTTCACGCCCAGGTGCGCGAAGGCATCGACCACGGCCGAGGTGAAGGTCGGTATGGAGCCGACGTGCGGCGACTCGGCCACGCCCTTGGCCCCGATCGGATGGTGCGGCGACGGCGTCACGGTGTGGTCGGTTTCCCACTTGGGCGTCTCGACCGCCGTAGGCAGGAAATAGTCCATCAGCGTATTGCCGAGCAGATTGCCCTGCGCATCGAAAGGCATCTGCTGGCCCATCGCCACCGCATAGCCTTCGGTCAGGCCGCCGTGGATCTGGCCTTCGATGATCATCGGGTTGATGCGCGTGCCGCAATCGTCGAGCGCGTAGAAGCGGCGCACCTTGGTCTCGCCGGTGCCTCGGTCGATGTCGACCACGCACAGGTAGATGCCGAAGGGGAAGGTGAAGTTGGGCGGGTCGTAGTAGTGCACCGCCTCCAGCCCGGGTTCGAGTCCCGGTGGCGCCTGATGGTAGGCGGCCCAGCAGATGTCCTTCATAGACTTGAACCTGCTGTCGTCGCCCTTGACCTTGAAGCGATCGATTTCCCAGTCGAGGTCGTTCTCGCCCACTTCGAGCAGGTGCGCGGCGATCTTGCGTGCCTTGGCGTGGATCTTCCGTGCGGCGAGCGCAATGGCGGCGCCGGCCACCGGCGTCGAGCGCGAACCATAGGTGCCCAGGCCGTAGGGTGCGGTGGAGGTGTCGCCTTCCTCGACCTGGATCACCTCGGAAGGGATGCCGAGTTCGGTCGCGATGATCTGCGCATAGGTCGTCTGGTGCCCCTGGCCCTGCGTGATGGTGCCCATGCGCGCGATGGCACTGCCCGTGGGATGCACCCGAATCTCGCAGCTGTCGAACATGCCGACGCCAAGGATGTCGCACATCTTGCTCGGCCCCGCGCCGACGACTTCGGTGAACGCGACCAGGCCGATGCCCATCAAGGTCGGGCTGTCCGGATCGGCACGCCTGGCGGCCTGCTCGGTGCGCAGGCCCTTGTAGTCGCAGGCGTCGAGCACCTTCTGCAATGCGGTGTGATAGTCGCCCGAGTCGTACTCGAAGCCGAAGGCGGAGGTGTACGGGAACTGCTCCTTGCGGATGAAGTTCTTCGCCCGGATCTCGGCCTTGTCCATGCCCAGCTTCTGCGCCAGGATGTCGACCATGCGCTCGATCAGGTAGACCGCCTCGGTCACGCGGAACGAGCAGCGGTACGCCACGCCGCCCGGCGCCTTGTTGGTGTAGACGCCCTTCACGCTGCACCACGCCGCGGGAATGTCGTACGAGCCCGAGCAGATGTGGAACAGGCCGGCCGGGTACTTGGTCGGGTCGGCGCAGGCGTCGAAGGCGCCGTGGTCTGCGATGGCGTTCACGCGCAGGCCGAGAATCCTGCCATCCGCCGTGGCGGCGAGTTCGCCATCCATGTGGTAGTCGCGGGCGAAGGCCGTGCTGGAGATGTTCTCGATGCGGTCCTCGATCCACTTGACCGGCTTGCCCAGCACGATGCTCGCAACGATCGCGCACACGTAGCCGGGGTATACGCCGACCTTGTTGCCGAAACCGCCGCCGATGTCGGGCGAGACGATGCGGATCTTGGACTCGGGCAGGCCCGACAGCAACGAGACCACCGTGCGCACGACGTGCGGCGCCTGCGAGGTCATGTAGGTGGTCAGCTCGCCGCGGACCGGATCGAAGCTCGCGACGCAGCCGCAGGTTTCCAGCGGGCAAGGGTGCACGCGCGGATAGAAGATGCGCTCGGCCACCGTCACCGGCGCGTTTGCGAAGGCTGAATCAGCGGCCGCCTTGTCGCCGGCCTCCCAGGTGAAGATGTGGTTGGGATGCTCGCGCTTGCCGTGTACGCCTTCGGTCTTGCCGGCGAGGTCTTCGCGCAGCACGGGCGCCCCCGGTTCGAGTGCGGCAAAGGGATCGATGACGACCGGCAGTTCTTCGTACTCGACCAACACCGCCTCGACGCCATCGGCGGCGGCATAGCGGTCCTCGGCGATGACGACCGCGACCTCCTGCATCTGGAAGTGCACCTTCTCGTCCGCCAGCACCGCCTGCACGTCGCCCGCGAGCGTCGGCATCCAGTGCAGCTTGAGCGGCTTGAGGTCGTCCGCAGTGAGAACCGCGATCACGCCGGGCACCTTCAGCGCGTCAGTCTTGTCGATCTTCTTCACGCGCGCATGGGCGACGGGCGAACGCACGATGTCCATGTGCAGCATGCCCGGCATCTGGATGTCGTCGACGTAGTTGCCCTTGCCCTGGATGAAGCGCGCATCCTCCTTGCGCAGGCGGCTGTCGCCGAGGCCTTGCAGCGCGGCGCTGCGTTCGAGCAACGCGGGGTCGATGGGGGCGTTCATGCAGGCACCTTTTCGGTCTGTTGCAGCTTGGCGGCCGCGTGCAGCACCGCCTTGACGATGTTCTGGTAGCCCGTGCATCGACACAGGTTGCCGCTCATGCCTGCGCGCACCTCGTCGTCTGTCGGGTTCGGGTTCTCCTGCAGGAAGCGATAGGCGCGCATCAGCATGCCCGGTGTGCAGAAACCGCATTGCAGGCCGTGCTCCTTGTAGAAGCCTTCCTGCACCGCGTGCAGCACCGCGCCCTGCGCGAGGCCTTCGACCGTCAGCACTTCGGAGCCGTCGCACTGCACCGCGAGGTGGGTGCAGCCCTTGACCGACTGTCCGTCGATATCGACGGTGCAGGCGCCGCAGTGGCTGGTCTCGCAGCCGATGTGCGCGCCGGTGAGGTGGCATTCCTCGCGCAGGAAGTGCACGAGGAGCATGCGCGGCTCGACCGCTTTCTCGATGCGCCTGCCGTTGACGTTGACGGCGATGAGTTGCTTGGCCATGGGGTGTGGTCTCCGTGCGCTCGTTGTTCTTCACTGGCAGCGTGCGGCAGCCTTGGCGATGGCGCGCTTCACCATCTGGCCCGCCATCGCGGTCTTGTAGTCGCGGTCGCCGCGCAGATCTTCTGCAGGGTCGCAGATCGCCATCGCCTTCGCGGCGGCATCGGCGATGGTCGCGTCAGTCAGAGCCTTGCCGAGCAGGGCGGCCTCGGCGTCGGATGCGCGCAAGGCCATCGGCGCGACGTTGGTCAGCGCGATGCGGATGTGGCTCACGTTGCCGCCGTCCAGGCGCAACACCACGGCCGCGGCGGCGGTGGCCCAGTCGCCAGTCTTGCGCTTGAGCTTCTCGTAGGCGTAGCCGGTCTTCGGCGCGAAGGCCGGCACGCGGATCTCGACGAGGATCTCGTCCTCGGCCATGTCCGTCATGTAGGGGCCCTTGAAGAAGCCATCCGCCTTCACCTGGCGGCTTCCGCGCGGGCCTTCGAGCACCAGCACGGCATCGAGCGCGATGGCGAGCGCCGGGTGGTCGTTGCCCGGATCGCCGTGCGCAATGTCGCCGCCGATGGTGCCGCGATTGCGCACCTGCGGGTCGCCGATCTGCCGCGCGGCCTCGGGCAACAGCGGCACCTTCTCGCGCAGCAAGGGGGAATGGATGAGTTCGTTCTCGACGGTCATTGCGCCGATGACGATGGTGGCGCCGTCCTCGCGGATCCCGCGCAGCGCGTCGATGCGGTTCAGGTCGATGAGATGTGTCGGCTGGGCGAAGCGCAGCTTCATCATCGGCAACAGGCTGTGACCGCCGGCGAGGAGCTTGGCATCACTGCCGAGCGTGCCGAGGAGCTGGATCGCGTCGCCGACCGAGCGGGGCGCGTGATAGTCGAATCCGGCGGGGATCATCGTGCTTGTCTCCTGTGTGCAGCAGGCCACCGGGGCTCTCCGGCCCGCGTACAGGCAGTGAACTTAAGACCACACGAACGGCCGCAGAATTCCCGCGCACGAACGACGGAGCGCACGCACGAAATGCGCGGCCAGTCGCATGAAATGCACGCCGGCGGATCGTGCTGCGGGTTATCCCGGATCAGCCGCGCAGCGCGTCGATTTCGGCGATGCCGAGCTGCTCCAGGAGGCGCGGCACGCTGGTGCGCGCGACCGGCAGGGGTGTGGCTTCGCCGCGCAGCTTGAGGCTGACCTTGCCGTTGTCACGCAGGATCTGTTCGGCGAAGTCGAGGTTCGCGAGGTAGCTCCGATGGATGCGCAGGAAGGACGCGCCGTCGAGCCTCTCCGCCAGGTCGCTGATGTTGAGATTGCAGAAGCTCGACCCCTGCGCGGTGCTGACCCAGGTGTAGTGGCCCTCGGAGCGTATGTAAGTCACCGCCTCTACATCGACGAGCACGATCCGGTTCTGCGACACCGTCGGGATCTTCTGCAGCTGCCGCTTGGCCTGCGGCTTCTGCACCGCGGGCTCCTCGCCGCTCACGAGTTCGGTGATGTCGTAGAAGATCAGCGTATAGCTCGCCGTGTCGCCGCGCAGGTCCGACAGCTTCGCCACCTTGATCAGCAGCACCCGTTCCGGGATGTTGATGATCATCGTCATCGGCGGTGGATTGCTGACCGGGCATTCGGCCTGGTCGAGCAGGAACTTCACCTTGGGCTGAGAGCGCTCGGGATGAAAGGACAGCACCATCTTCTCGAAGGGCTGCTTGTCCTCCACCGGCAGCACGCGGCGCGCGAAGCTGTTCATGGCCACGACCCGCAGGTCGGGGTCGAGCTGGACCACGCCGACATCCGAGCGCTCGAGCAGATACAGGGGGCTGCGGCTTTGCATGCGTGTCTCCGTGTCCGGCCGTGGAGTCCGGAAAGCTATTGAAGCACTGTTGCGCGGTGTTGCGCAGGGGGCCGGCCCTAGACATGATGGCCCGTCCTCATCCTCGGAGGCGGGCTGAAGTGATTGGGTAAGAGGGAAAGGGTCTGCCTCCTGCAGTAGTACCGTGGGTTGCGCACTGCGAGTGCGCC
>NZ_JASZYM010000018.1:0-134527 GCF_030317005.1 Variovorax sp. J22R115
TCGAGTCCCAAGGTGCCGGTGTGACGCCTTTTTAGACTTCGTCGTCCCCATGGGCTGTCGCGAAGCTTCGCGAGGAAACACCTCGCGCTCGCTTGACAAAACGGGCCATATTAGCCCGTTGGGTGTCTACAGGCCCTTCTCCACCATGTCCAGCAACCGCTGCCCCAGTGCATCGGTCTGCTCACGCGGCATGCCGCGCAAGGGTCCGTCGATGATGAGCAGGGCCAGTCCATGCACGGCCGACCAGGCGAGGAACTCCGCGCCGGGGCGGCGTTCGGGCGGCATCACGCCGGCATCGACCAGTCGGTCCAGCGCCGCGCCCAGCAGCTCGAAAGGGTTCAGGCCGCTCTGGCCGCTCTTGGTCTCGGCGGGTGCGTCCCCCACATCCACCACTGTTGCGAAGGCCGTGCGGAACAGGCCCGTCTCGGCCTGGGCAAAACGCAGGTAGCCGGTGCCGACGGCGCGCACGCTCGCGCGCGCAAAGTCCGCCGGCTTGCGCGTGGAGCGCAAGGCGGACAACTCGGCTTCCATGGCAAAGGCCACCGCGGACAGGGCCGCCGCACGCACCGCCTGCAGCAGCGCCTGCCGGCTCGCGAAGTGCCGGTAAGCCGCATTGGGAACCACGCCCGCACGACGCGTCGCCTCGCGCAGCACGACTGCATCCGGCCCGCCGGCGCGCGCGAGCTCGACACCCGCCTCCAGCAATGCGCGCCGCAAGTCGCCATGGCGGTAGGTGCTGCGTGGAAGAGGGCTGGGCGCGATCGGGGTGGGCATCGAGTCTTTCATGTGGACGGCGTCCATTATCTTTGCTATTGTCTTGTGGACGTTGTACACAACGTGACGCATTTCCCCCATCGGGCATGCCGCCGCAAAGCTGATCCACTCACATTCCCTCTCACCACCTGCAAGGAGAACATCATGGAAGTCCAGTCTTATCTCTTTTTCGACGGCCGCTGCGAGGAGGCGCTCGAGTTCTATCGCAAGGCCGTGGGCGCCGAGGTCACGATGCTGATGCGCTTCAAGGAGAACCCCGAGCCCGCGGCCGGCGAGGGATGCGCCTCCGATGGCACGCCGATCCCCGGTGACAAGGTGATGCACGCGAGCTTCACCGTGGGCGGCACGACGCTGATGGCCTCCGATGGTCGCAACTCCGGCAAGCCCGTGTTCCAGGGCTTCTCCCTCTCGTTGCTGGCGGAAGACGAAGCCGAGGCCCAGCGCCTGTTCGCCGCGCTGGGCGAGGGCGGGCAGGTGCAGATGCCGATGAGCAAGACCTTTTTCTCGCCGGCCTTCGGCATGGTGGCAGACCGCTTCGGCGTGTCGTGGATGGTCCTGGTCAAGAGCTGAGCGGCTTCGCGCCCTCATGTTCTCAGGATCTGCTCGGCCAGCCCGTCGAGCCGCTCCTTCACCGCGCGCCAGCCCGGCATCTCGACTTCGAGCAGGCGATGGAAACGCGGCCCGTGGTTGTGCTCCTTCAGGTGGCACAGCTCGTGGACGATCACGTAGTCGATGCAATCGCGTGGTGCCTTCACGAGATGCGGGTTCAGCGTCAGGAGGCCGGTGGGTGAGCAACTTCCCCACTGTCGCTTCATCGGCTGAAGCCGGAGCGGCGGTGGCGTGCGCACCCATTTCAGCGACGCAGCCACGGACGCCATGCGCGCAGCCAGCACCTCGCGCGCGCGCGTGGCGTACCACGCGTCCAGCGCCGAGCGAATCAGCGCCGGTTCACCCTGCGCCGTCCTGACCGCGATATAGCCGCCACGCATTCGCGCAGTCACGGGGCCTTCTGCATCGATGACCACCTTGAGCTGGATCCCTGTTCGCGAACCCTTTGCTGGCGCCAGCATCGGGCCTTTCACCGTGTTGTCGCCGCAGCGGGACTGGTATCTGGATACCCTGCTTCCCGCCTTCGGCCAGCCGGCCATCGCGCCGCGCCGGCGCCTTTCCGCGTTTCTCGCCTCGTCACGCCACTGGGTCCATCGCTGGACGGGCGCGCGCCTGCGGGTTGGCGCAGCCACCACCGCCGAGAACGAATCGAGCGTGGTGCTGCACGCCGACTTCGACGGCCGCGGCGTGGTGCTGACGGGGCGCGCAGGTGTCGGGGCCCTCGACGCCGCGGCCACCTACGCGGAGCAGCTGGGCATCGATCTTCCGGCAAGCCTGCGTCTCATCCAGGCGCCCAACGGGGGCAGTGCGGACCATTTGTCGGCGAGGGTTCTGGATCGCATCGTCGGCCACTGCAAACCTCGGACGGCCCGCACCTACACGAAGTCGGCGTTCATCTCGGTCAGCCTCGACGCCGGGCAACAGCCCAGTGCTGTCGTGACCGAGGCGCTGAAACGCCGCGGCGCCCTCAGTTTCGTGACGCTGGGCACGAGCCTTCACCACCTGCATGAGATGCCTGACCGCGGGTGGTATCGGGCGCGGCCCACCCACATGAAGACCTGATGTCACCAGACGGCCTCCGACGCGACAGGCAATGGCACGCGGTTCCCCTTAGATTCGATGGTCCAACACACAGGAGCATCCGCACATGATTCACGTCGTCGCCGTCATCACCGCCAAGCCAGGCCAACGCGACCTGATCCTCGAGGCCTACCGCGCCAACCGGCCGGCCGTGCTCGCCGAGGAAGGCTGCATCGAATACACCGCGACCATCGACGCTGCCGGCATGCCCGCCTCGCGAGGCAGTTTCGGCCCGGACACCTTCGTGGTGGTCGAGAAGTGGGAAACGCTGGCCGCGCTGCAGGCGCACTCGGCCGCGCCGCACATGGCGGCTTATGGGGCGAAGGTGAAGGATTGGACTGAGAGCCGGCTGATCCACGTCCTGGAGCCGGTGTGAAAAAACGCGCCCTCGGGCGCGTTTTCTATCGGAGCGATTCGCTTACTTCGCAATCACGCGAACCATCTCAAGGCACTTGTTCGAGTAGCCCCACTCGTTGTCGTACCAGCTCACGAGCTTGACGAAGGTGCCGTCCAGCGCGATACCGGCTTCGGCGTCGAAGATCGAGGTGCGCGGGTCGCCGCGGAAATCGGTGGCGACGACCTTGTCTTCGGTGTAGCCCAGCACGCCCTTCAGCGCGCCTTCGCTCTGCGCCTTCATTTCGGCACAGATCTCGGCGTAGGTGGCTTCCTTGACCAGTTCAACCGTGAGGTCGACGACCGACACGTCGGAGGTCGGCACGCGGAAGCTCATGCCCGTGAGCTTCTTGTTGAGCTCGGGGATGACCACGCCCACGGCCTTGGCAGCACCGGTGCTCGACGGAATGATGTTTTCCAGGATGCCGCGGCCGCCGCGCCAGTCCTTGTTGCTCGGCCCGTCGACGGTCTTCTGCGTCGCGGTGGTGGCGTGCACGGTGGTCATCAGGCCACGCTTGATGCCCCATTTGTCGTTCAGCACCTTGGCCAGCGGCGCCAGGCAGTTGGTCGTGCAGCTGGCGTTGCTGATGATGGCTTCGCCGGCGTACTTCTTGTCGTTCACGCCGTAGACGAACATGGGGGTGTCGTCCTTGCTCGGCGCGGAGAGGATGACCTTCTTCGCGCCGGCGTCGATGTGCTTCTGCGCCGTTTCCTTGGTCAGGAACAGGCCGGTGGATTCGAGCACGATGTCGGCGCCGACGTCGCTCCACTTCAGTTGCGCGGGGTCGCGCTCCTGCGTGAGGCGGATCTTTTTGCCGTTGACGATGAGGGTGTTGCCTTCGACGTTGACTTCGCCCTGGAAGCGGCCATGCACCGAGTCGTACTGCAGCATGTAGGCGAGGTATTCGGGCTCGAGCAGGTCGTTGATGGCAACGATCTCGATGTCGTTCTTGAAGTTCTGCACCGCCGCGCGAAGCACGTTGCGACCGATGCGACCGAAGCCGTTGATGCCGAGTTTGATAGCCATGTCTTTTGCTCCTGGATGGTTGAAAACTGGGTGTGATCGACTTCAGCGCTTGAGCGCCGCTTCGACCGTGGCAGCGACGTTCTCTGCCGTGAATCCGAAATGCTTGAACAGCACGCCCGCCGGCGCCGATTCGCCATAGGTGTCGATGCCGACGACGGCCGCCACGCCGTACTTCCACCAGCCGTCGGTGGCGCCCATTTCGACCGCGATGCGCGGCGTTCCCTTGGGCAGCACGCTCTTCTTGTAGGCCACATCTTGGCGGTCGAAGGTGGTGGTGGAAGGCATGGAGACGACGCGCACAGCGATCTTCTTCGCGGCGAGCAACTCCTGCGCCTTGAGCGCGAGCTGCACTTCGGAACCGGTCGCGATGATGACGGCCTTGAGGTTCTTGTTCTTCAGGCCCACCGCTTCGGGCTCGGAGAGCACGTAGGCGCCCTTGCTGATGTCGCTCAGGTCCTTCTTGGGCGAGTAGGGCAGGTTCTGGCGCGACAGCAGCAGCGCGGTCGGGCGGTTGGCATTCTGCAGCGCGACGGCCCAGGCGACGGCGGTCTCTGCCGTGTCACCGGGACGCCAGACATCGAGGTTCGGGATCAGGCGCAGCGACGCGGCATGCTCGATCGACTGGTGCGTCGGGCCGTCTTCGCCGAGGCCGATGGAGTCGTGCGTGAAGACGTGGATCACGCGCTTCTTCATCAACGCGGCCATGCGGATGGCGTTGCGGCTGTAGTCGCTGAAGGTCAGGAAGGTGCCGCCGTAGGGGATGTAGCCGCCATGCAGCGCCACGCCGTTCATGATGGCCGCCATGCCGAACTCGCGCACGCCGTAGTTGATGTGCCGCCCTGGCAGGCCGTCCGGGAACTGCTCGTTGCCTTCGCTGCGGACCACGGCGCCGTGGCTGTCGAAGCGCAGGCTCGGCGTGCTCTTGGTGTTGGTGAGGTTCGAGCCGGTCAGGTCGGCGCTGCCGCCGAGCAGCTCGGGCAGCGCGGCCGTGAAGGATTCGAGCGCCAGCTGCGAGGCCTTGCGCGAAGCCACGGTCTCGCCCTTGGTGTGGGCGGCGACCACCGTGTCGAACGCGGTCTGGTGGAAGTTCTT
Organism: Variovorax sp. J22R115; assembly: GCF_030317005.1. Taxonomy (NCBI): domain Bacteria; kingdom Pseudomonadati; phylum Pseudomonadota; class Betaproteobacteria; order Burkholderiales; family Comamonadaceae; genus Variovorax; species Variovorax sp. J22R115. Next base: position 4,976 of record NZ_JASZYM010000018.1, read on the forward strand.
CGGCAGCTCGCCCTTCATGCGGCGCGTGAACTCCGCAGCCAGGTCCGGAAAGGCTTGCGTGTAAGCAGCGAACTTGTCGTTCCAGGCGGCTTCGGCCTTGGCCCCGGCAGCCTTGGCGTCCCATTCCTCGTACACCGCCGGCGGCAGCTCGAAGGGCGGATGGGTCCACTGCAGCGCGCTGCGGGTGAGTCCGATCTCGTCGGCGCCCAGCGGCTCGCCGTGGGCCTTGGCGGTGTTGGCGCGGTTCGGGCTGCCCTTGCCGATCTGCGTCTTGCAGATGATGAGCGTGGGCTTGTCGCCGTGGTTCTTCGCCTTTTCGATGGCCTTGGACACGTCCTTGGTGTCGTGGCCGTCGATCGGGCCGATCACGTGCCAGCCATAGGCCTTGAAGCGTTCTTCGGTGTTGTCGATGAACCAGGGCTTGACCGGGCCGTCGATGGAGATGCCGTTGTCGTCGTACAGGGCGATCAGCTTGCCGAGCTTCCAGGCGCCAGCCAGAGCGGCGGCTTCGTGGCTGATGCCTTCCATCAGGCAGCCGTCGCCGAGGAAGGCATAGGTGTGATGGTCGACGATGTCGTGGCCCTTGCGGTTGAACTCTGAGGCCAGCAGCTTTTCTGCGAGGGCGAAGCCGACCGCATTGGTGATGCCCTGGCCGAGCGGACCGGTGGTGGTTTCCACGCCGGGCGTGATCCCGGTTTCAGGGTGGCCCGCCGTCTTGCTGTGCAGCTGGCGGAAGTGCTTGAGTTCTTCGATGGGCAGCGCGTAGCCCGTGAGATGCAGCACCGAGTAGATGAGCATCGAGGCGTGACCGTTCGACAGCACGAAGCGGTCGCGATCGAACCATTGCGGATTGGCGGGGTTGTGCTTGAGATGCTCGCCCCACAGCGCGACAGCCATGTCGGCCATGCCCATCGGTGCGCCAGGATGCCCCGAGTTGGCGAGTTGAACGGCATCCATTGCCAACGCACGAATCGCGTTGGCCATCAAGGCTTGGTTGGCCATCTGTGGCTTCCTGGGAGCAAGTTAGGGGGAACCCGGCATTTTAGCGGGCGTGGTGGACGGTTCCCGAAATGGGCGTGGAGGGGCTGCTAGAGTGCCGCCCATGCATGGCCTTCACCTCACCGCCGACCTTCACGATTGCCGCTGCGCGACGCAATGGCTGGTGGACGCGCAAGCCCTCGGCGCCGCGTGCGCGAGAGTCGCGGAAACGGTGGGTCTGCAGGTGGTCGGCAAGCTCGCGCATGCCTTCCCCGCGACCTCGACGGGCCCGGGCGGCGTGACGGCCACGGTGCTGCTGGCCGAGTCGCATCTGTGCGTCCACACCTGGCCCGAGCAGGGCGGCGTGACGCTCGATGTCTACGTCTGCAACTTCGGCGGCGACCATTCCGCCAAGGCCAGGGCGGTGATGGACGCGCTGGAGGCGCTCTTCATGCCCCGACACGTGGAACGGCATACGCTGCAGCGCGGCGCGATCAGGGCCCCGGCAGCATGAGCATCAAGGCGATGATCCTGGCCGCGGGGCGCGGCGAACGCATGCGGCCTTTGACGGACGCGACACCCAAGCCCCTGCTCGAAGTGCAAGGCAAGGCGCTGATTCAATGGCCGATGCAGGCGCTGGCGTCGGGCGGCTTCACCGAACTGGTGGTCAACACGGCGTGGCTGGGCGAGCAGATTCCGGAGCGCTTTGGTGCGCGGTACCAGGACTCGAGCCTCTCCTATTCGCATGAGGGCCGCGACTTCGGCGGCGCGCTCGAGACGGCAGGCGGCATCGTTCGCGCGCTGCCCCTGCTGGGCGAGATGTTCTGGGTTGTGGCAGGCGACGTATTCGCTCCGGACTTCCTGTTCACGCAACAGGCGGTCGATCGCTTCGCGGCGAGCGGTCGGCTCGCGCATCTGTGGCTGGTCCCGAATCCGGCGCACAACCTGAAAGGCGACTTCGGGATCGGGTCGGTCGGCGCTGCGCTGAACGATGCGGCGCAGAAGTACACCTTCTCGACCATCGCTCTCTATCGCACCGAGTTGTTCGCACCGCCGTATTGCGCCATTGCGCCCGGCAACGCCCAGGGGGTGAAAGCCGCACTGGCGCCGCTGCTGCGCGCCGCCGTGGACGCGGGCTGTGTCAGCGCGGAGATGTACATGGGGCAGTGGGCCGATGTCGGGACGCCGGATCGCCTGCGGGAACTGAACGAAAAAAAACGGCCCGCGTGAGGCGGGCGGTTTCGATGGGCACTATGCGGTGCTCGGATCAGGGCACATTGGTCGTCGTCATCTGGAACGGTGCGCCAGGCACATCCAGCGCGCCGCCGTACTCGATGTTGTACGTGACACCGCCGGCGCTGGTCGGCGTGACAACGCAGCCGCCGGTGGACCTCGGGCATGCGCCGCCGTCGGAGAAGATCACCGGCCCGTAGCGGTAGTTGCGCACCGCCTTGCCGGCGTAGTCGGTCACGCTGGTCAGGTAGCCGGGGTTGGCGAAGTTGTCCGCATCCTCCACGGCGATCGGATCGACCAGGCGCGTGTCCTGCAGGGTCCGCACGATCGTGCCGCTGTTGCCGTTGCTCGCGAAGCGCACCCACGAGACCTTGCGGTCACCGCGCGAGGCCACCAGGATCTGCCGGTTCAGCGGCTCGATGCTGCCGTCGGTCGGCTCACCCTTGGAGGTCCCCAGCGAGGTCGGATTGCGGCCGATGCCCGTCACGGTGCCCACCTCGGCAATGGCGCTCGCCGATGGCGAAGCCGCCGTGCCGCCCGGCGCGTAGCCGTCGATGCTGTAGATGTGCAGCGTGCCGTCCTGCGTGGCGATCCAGGCGCGTTGCGGGCTGCCGAATACGGTGGTCTTCACCGCCGTGGGCTTGGCCGACAGCGACACCGTCTTGACCACCGTCGGCGTTTGCGACGGCGTGTTCGCGAAGGTGTACGGCCATTGGCTGTCACCCTGTCCCAGGTTGCTCGTCTGCGTCACGTTGGCGCTGAAGTAGACGCCGTTGACGTAGCTGAAGAGCGGCTTGAGGTCGATGAACGCGGCCTTCTGCTCCGACTTGGAGATCACCACCGCCATGCCGCCCTTGGCGTAGCGGCTGGCGTTCGCGCCCGAGCCGGTGAAGCTCTGCCAGTTGCTCGACAGCGGCGTGTTGTCGTAGCCGACGAAGTCGGCGCCATTGAAGGTCTGGAATTGGTCGAGGCCCGTGGTGGCCGCGATCTCCGTCGGCGCAGTCATGCCCGGAAGATCGACGTAGCCGAGGATCTTCATGAACGCGATGTTGCCCATGTTTGGCAGGCCGGGGTAGGTCGCCATCCACTCGTTCCACCACTTGTAATAGGCGCGCTGGCCATTGGTGCCGTTGTTGTAGGGATCGCAGCCGTCGCACAGGCCGGCCAGCGCGATCACTGCCACCTGGCCCTTCATGGCCGTCGTGTCCCAGACCGTGACCAGCGCGAATTCGCTCTGGGTCGTCATCGCGATCGCGGTCGGCACCTTGTTGGCCGGCAGTTTCACCGAGGCCTGGTTGGCGGAGGTGTTGCTGCCCGCGGTGGCGATCACGCCGTTCTGGTAGGCCACCAGGCTCTCGTTGCAGAAGCCGGAGCGGCCCGTGCAGCGTCCCACGGCGATCGGGTCGCTGCTCGCCACGCCCGAGGCCTTGAAGGCCATCGCGTTGATGCCGTCGATGCCGCCACCGGAGACCGCCGCGCGCGTCCAGCCCAGCTGAGGCAGTTGCGCGAAGGTGTTGTACATGTAGCCCGACACCTGGAAGTCGGCCACCCCGATGCGTTGCGCGGGGTTGTCGGCCACGAAGACCATGTTGGCCTGGTTGGTCGAGTAGGCGCCCGCGCTCGCGGACGGCGGACCGCCAACCTGCCAGTAGAAGGGATGGCTCGGCGCCGGCGAACCGAGTTGCGCGCGGGCATCCCGCGCATACAGCGTCGGCATGCCGCCGTTCCCGACGCCGTAGGCGGCGGCACTGGGGCCGTAGCGGTAGTCGATACCCGTCGGCTTGCTCAGCTGCGCGGCCATGGCGCGGTAGGCGTCGGTTGCGACGGTCTGGTTGCCGTCGACGATGTCTGGGCTCGCCGGGGTCGTGGTCGGGCTGTTCGAGCCTGGGCCGGTCACGCTGGGACTGCTGCCGCCGCCCGCTGCCGGGTCGCCCGCTGCTGCGCCGCCCGCCGCTGCGGCGGCCAATGCTGCAGCCACGGCTGGATCTGCCGCGGCCGCTGCACCCAGTGAACCGCCGCCTCCGCTACCCCCACCGCCACACGCCGAGAGCACACTAGCGCCAACTGCAAGCAAAATCGCGCTCTTATGTAGAACTTTCAACAAAAAACACCTCCAAAATAACAAAGTTGTGGGTTTTTACGTGGGAAAGGTCCTACAGCGCAAACCTTCTTGCAAATCTTTTCCTTGTGTTTTTGTTATTCCTAGGAATCAATTACAACGGTAGCGAATAGTGACGTTATGACCGCAAATCATCAAGCCCCCCGTCGATTACATCTTTCTACTTATTTAGGCGCGGACGGCATCGCCATCGTTCCGACCGCTCCGGAGCGCCAGCGCAACCGGGACAGCGACTTTCTGTACCGGCACGACAGCTACTTCTATTACCTGACCGGCTTCGCCGAGCCGAACGCCTGGCTGGTGCTGTCGGGAGACGGCCGCTCCACCCTGTTCTGCGCGCCCAAGGATCTGGAGCGCGAGATCTGGGACGGCTACCGGCTTGGCCCCGAGGCCGCGCCGGCGGCGTTGGGGGTCGACGAGGCCTACTCGGTCGACGAGCTCGACACCCGCCTTCCGCGCCTGCTCGAGAACAAGTCCGTCGTCTGGTATCCCTTCGCGACGCACAAGGGGCTGGAGACGCGGGTGGACGGCTGGCTCTCGGCCGTGCGCGCGCGGGTGCGCTTCGGCGCGCTGTGCCCCGAGGAACAGCGCGACCTCTGCGGCCCGCTCGACGAGATGCGGCTGGTGAAAGACGCCCACGAACAGGACGTGATGCGACGCGCCGCGCAGATCAGCGCCCGGGCTCACATCCGTGCGATGCAGTTGTCGGCGCGCATGCTGCGCGAGGGCAAGGACGTTCGCGAGTTCCATCTCGACGCCGAGCTGCTGCACGAATTTCGCCTGGGCGGTTCGCAGTACCCGGCCTACGGTTCGATCGTCGCTGCGGGCGCCAATGCGTGCGTGCTGCACTACCGGGCCGACACCGCACCGGTGCGGGACGGCGAGCTGGTGCTGATCGACGCCGGCTGCGAACTCGACGGCTATGCCAGCGACATCACGCGGACCTTCCCCGCCAACGGCAAGTTCACCGGGCCCCAGCGTGCGCTCTATGACCTGGTGCTGGCGAGCCAGGAGGCAGCAGTCGCGGCCACCCGGGCGGGAAATCGCTTCAACGATCCGCACGAAGCGACGGTCAAAGTGTTGTCGCAAGGCATGCTGGACCTGGGCCTGCTCGATGCCGACAAGGTGGGCAGCGTCGAGGACGTGATCGAGAAGCGCGCCTACTTTCCGTTCTATATGCACCGCACCGGTCACTGGCTCGGCATGGACGTGCACGACTGCGGCAGCTACGTCGAGCCGACGCAGGTGGGCGAGGTGAGCGAGCGCAGGGATCCGCTCTCCAACGAGTTGATCAAGAACCGGCCGAGCCGCATCCTGCATCCGGGAATGGTGCTGACCATCGAGCCGGGCATCTATGTGCGCCCTGGCGAAGGCGTGCCCGAGCAGTTTCACAACATCGGGATCCGCATCGAGGACGACGCCATCGTCACCGAAGGCGGCTGCGAACTGATTTCGCGCGGCGTGCCGGTCGACGGCGATGAAATTGAAGCATTGATGAAGGGCTGAGCAGCCCCGGCTAGCGCGCGACGCCGGCGAGATGGCCACGGGTGAAGGCTTCCTCGAAGATGGAATAGCCGGACCAGTCGCTGTGCGCAAAGCTCAGGCGTTCGGTGCCGATCAGCCCCGGTCCGCGCGTTGACAGCGATCCGAGCCGGCGCAGGAGGCCGGGCTCGGGGATCGCCATGGCGTGGCCGTAGCGAGTGATGTCGATGCGCGTCGCGAGGTCCCGAAGGTCGGGATGCGGCACCGAGAGTTCCGCCAGCAGGTCATCGCGCCAGGCCGTCCATGGCCGGTCGAGCAACTCGCGGCGACCGTCCGCTCCATCGAAGGCGCTCGGGCCGAGCGGCCGGTACCAGCTCAAGACCGTAGCGCGGGGTGTCGGGTCGAGCGTCTGGTGGCGGGCGTCGACATAGCCGAGTCCGCGCGCGCCGTAGACCACGTTGTCCCAGCTCGGCGCAGCGCCGGACCGATCGGCAAGCGGCGAGCGCACATGCACGTTGGCGACGAGCCAGGGCGAATAGCGCAGGTGCGTTGCGGCATGGCGCAGCACCTCGGGCGGGTTCTCGACGACACGCGCGGCAACGAACACCGGCATCGCGACGATGCAGCGGTCGGCCTGCCAGCGCACGCGCGACCGGGAGGCGACGTCGAAGACATCGACTTCGACGCCGGCGCGCGTTTCGGCGATGCGCGTGACGACATGGCCCGAATTCAATCGCTCGCCCAGCGGACTGGCCAACCGCCGCGTCAGCCAGCCGTTGCCTTCGGGCCAGGTCAGCACGGCGTCCCGCTCGGCGTTGTTGTCGCCCGGCGCGTGAAAGCCGTGGCGGCTGGCGAAGTAGTGGATGCCGGCCCAGGCTGACACGTGGGACGAACCCGCCCCATAGTCGTCGCGGCAGCAGTAGTCGAGGTACCAGCGCAGGTGCGGATCAGTGAAGGCTTCACGCTCGAGCCATGTCTGGAAAGTCAATGCGTCCAGCGCCACGAGGAGCGGCGCCGGTTCAGCCCTCAGCGTCGGGATCGTGAAGCGCGCTTCGCGACGCAACGCTTCCACGCGCAGCGAAAACCGGCGGTACTGCGCAAGAGTCGCTTCCTCCACGCCTTGTACGGGCAGCAGGCCTTCCTGCCATGCGCCGCCAAAGAAGAGGCGCTCCTGCGGGCTGTGGCACAGGTGGCGTTCGTCGTATTCCCAACGGCCCGATACGCGCCGCCTCAGGCCGAGTTCTTCGAGCAGGTCCTGCACTTCGTGCGCATCGTCGCCCGGCACTGGCAGGTAGTGCGCGCCGAGCGGGCAGGCGATGCCCTCGACCATGCCGCCACGGCTGTTGCCACCGGGTGCGTCTTCGAGTTCGAGCAGCACGAAGTCGTCGACGCCGGCAAGTCGCAGTGCACGCGCCGCCGCGAGCCCTGCGACGCCGCCGCCCGCGATCACGACCCGCGTGCGCCGCGTGCTGCCAGGCGCCGCGCCGGCAACCCATGTGCCGTCACGCAACGCATGGCCGCGCCCCAGGTCGATGCCGGTAAAGCCGCCCGCGATGTCATGCCGGGCATCGCAGCCGGCCAGGGCGGCTGTGCTCGCGATCGCGGCACCCAGGAACTCGCGGCGCTTCATTCCTAGTGTCCGGAGACCTTGCCCCATTCCTGCTCGTAGGTGATGACGAGTGTCTGGTTCGATAGCCGGTTCACTTCAGCCGGGACCCGCGCCATGTCCCGCGGAAAGTCGAACAGCAAGGGCACGCTCTGAGCCGACAGGAAGCGCAAGCCTTCGGGCAACGCATCGGGTTGCCGGTACGGCCGCCGGCTCGCGATGATGTAGCCCCACTCGCCGAAGCTTGGAACGTGCGCGTGGTACGGCGTTGGCCGCAGGCCGACGGATTCGACGGTCGCAGCCACGGTCCAGAAACTCTTTCGCGCGACCAGCGGCGAGGTGGTCTGTATCACCGCGTAGCCGCTTGCCGCCAGTCGCTTGTCGAGCAGCGCATAGAAGGAGTTGGTGTAGAGCTTGCCGATCGCGAAGTTGGTCGGGTCGGGGAAGTCGACCACGATGACGTCGAACATGTCGCCCGGCTGCTGGAGCCAGTGGAAGGCGTCGGTGTTGACGATCCGCACCTTCGGCGATTTCAGCGACCCGCCGTTGAGCGCCGCCAGCGTTTCATGTTCGGTGAAGAGCCGGGTCATGTTCGGATCGAGCTCGACCAGGGTGATGTTCTCGACCGACGGGTACTTGAGGATCTCGCGCACGGCCATGCCGTCGCCGCCGCCGAGCACGGCCACCTTCTTCGGTGCGCCGTGCGCGGCCATCACCGGGTGCACCAGGGCCTCGTGATAGCGGTATTCGTCGCGCTCGGCAAACTGCAAGTTGCCGTTGAGAAAGAGCCGGTGCCCTGCGCTGCCGCGCGTGACCACGATGCGCTGGTAAGGCGAGGTCTCGCTGAAGACGATGCGGTCCTGGTAGAACTTGTCTTCCGCCAGCGTCGTGATGTGCTCCGCGAACACGAAGGCGCCAAGCAGCGCGAACAGTGCCAACCCGCACGCGAGCGCGTGCGCTCCGACTCTTCGCAGTTCGTGGCGAAAGAGCCAGAGCGCCCACACCGCGACGGCCGCATTCATGAGCCCGAACAGCAGGCCGGTGCGGATCATGCCGAGCTGCGGCACGAGCAGCAGCGGGAATGCGATCGAGACCGCGAGCGCGCCAAGATAGTCGAAGGTCAGGACCTGCGAGACCAAGTCCTTCAGCACGATGTTGCGCCGGAGGATGCGCATGACGAGCGGGATCTCGAGCCCCACCAGTGCGCCCACCACCAGCACCAGCCCGTACAACAGCAGCCGGAATGCGCCGGGAACATAGGCATTGGCGATGAAGAGCACGGCGGGCAACAAGCCGCCGATCAAGGCCACCATCAGTTCGATGCGCAGGAAGTGCGCGGGGAGTTGCCGCTCGAAGTAGCGCGAGAGCCAGGAGCCCACGCCCATCGCGAACAGGTAAGTGCCGATGATGGTGCTGAACTGCAGCACCGAATCGCCGAGCAGGTACGAGCTGAGCGCGGCCGCGCTCAGCTCGTAGACCAGCCCACAGGCCGCGACCACGAACACACTGGCAAGGAGCGCGATCTCGACAGGCTGCGGGCCGCTGCGTGCGGCCGTAGTCGCGGACAAGGCCGCCTCGCTCAATGGATCGCGGCCGCGACGATGATGCAGATGCCCAGGCTCATCGCCGCAACGACCAGGCCCAGCGCCACGTTCTGCTTCTCGACGATCTCTTGCCACAGGTCATAGGGCGTGAGCTTGTCGATGATCAGGAAGCACAGCCAGAAGACCACCACCCCGATCAGCGCGTAGAGGAGCGACCCGAGAATGACCGCCGGCTTCAACCATTCAATGCCCATGATGAGGACCTCCGGAAAAAAAACATTACTTGTGGCCGCCGCCACTGGAATAGCCACCATACGAGCCGCCCGAACTGCGCGAGCCCGAACCGCTGCTGCAGGTGCTCAGGATGATCAGCAGGATGATGATGATCACGACGATCAGGATGATGGTCCCGCAGCCCAGGCTCGACGCCGCGCTCACGGGGAGCGCGTCGTTGCGCTTGAACATGTCTTTCTTGCCGCCGAGCCTGAAGGCCGCCGCCACCGCCGCGCTGTCGATCTTGCTGCCGGACGACCAGGTCAGCTCGTTGGCCGAGCGCTCCATCGACAGCAACGCGGCACCGTTGGCGAAGTCGCGGTTGAAGGTCTTCTGCCCGCGCTGGACCTGCCAGTAGAACTCGCCCGCGACGTAGGTCGTCTCCGCGTTGTAGGCGTACTGCTGCTGGTAGACCTTGCCGAGATAGGTCGCCCGGGCGCCGCTCTCGGCCATGGTCGGCGCACCGGTCGTGGGCTTCACCATGCTCCAGCCGTCTTCCGCGTCGACCAGGAAGCTGAAGCCGCGCTTCTTGTTGTAGAGCAGGTATTCGCTCCACCCGAAGTGCTCGTCGTCGCCGGGCGCCGCGCCCATGCGGTGCTGGAAGCCGACCACCTGCCAGTCCACGCCTTGCAGCAGGCCAACGGAGCCGATGGAAATCAGCGGCTGGACCGGCTCGTCCTGTATCGCATGCCGCAACTCGCCACCGATGCCTTGCGACAGATCGATGATGCTGTTGCAAGCCGGGCAGGTGACGCTCTTGCTGTCGACGAGGTTGACGGTGACCGGCGAGCCGCAGTTCGGGCAGTTGAAGCTGCGGCCTCTCTCCTCCTTGGCCGACTCCTCGCGCAAGCCGGTGAGCTGCAGGTCCTCGAGCCGCACTGCGCGGCCCAGGTAGACACCAGGGGGATTCGTGTCGTAGTCGAGACTGAGCACCTGCCCTTTGTCGCTGCGCAATTCGACCACCGGAAAGCGGCGGCCCAACTCGGGCAAGCGCGGCAGTTCGCCCTGCGCCGAGAGCAGCGCGACCTGCTCGTTCGATGAGACCGTGTAGTTCTGGCCGTTGAAGGCGGTGGTCGCCCCGACGCGCAGATCCGCTGCCGGCGGCGCGACGCGCTGCAGTTCGAAAGGCAGGGCAAAGACGAAGGCGCCGTTGTCTTCGCTCAGGATCCCCGTGCGCTCCCCGTCGAGCGCGGCGATCCATTCGGTCCAGCGCCCGCCGTCGTGGCTGTACTGCAGTCGGCCGACCAGCGTGAAGGGCTTGTCATCGATGCGGCCGGCAGTGAACAGTTGCAGCGGGCTGAAGTCGTCGAACAGCTCCGCCATCTTGCCGGTGCGCGCGAGCGTCTCGCCCTGCCGCACCACCGTGCTGTGGCAATAGGGGCAGACGGCATGCGTCGATTGGGCCGAACGAAATTCGACCGGCGCGCCGCAGCCGGGGCAGGGCGCTCGGTAGTAACGCTGCTGGGGAGAGTCGGAAGCCAACGGGGCGGATCAGACGAGCTTTTTCAGCAGCTCCGCCTTTTTGGCGTCGAATTCTTCCTGTGTGAGGATGCCTTTGGCCTTCAGTTCGCCGAGCTTTTCGAGCGTGGTCATCACATCGGCCGGATTGACGACCGCGACTACCGGCTGCTGAGCCGGAGCTGCGGCCGGGTTGTTCTGGCTGAGCCCTTGCGACAGGTTCTGTGCCAGCACCTGGCCCAGCGCGACGCCCGCGCCCAACCCCATCGCATCGCCGGCGATGCCGCCACCGCTGCCCGCACCTTCGGCAAATTTCGGGATCGCCTGCGCCGTCTGGTACTGCATGAACTTGCCCATGTCGTTGCCGACCATGCCCATGCCAATCTTCTGGTCGAGAACTTTCTGGAGTTCTTCCGGCAAAGAGACGTTCTGGACGGTGATGTTCTCCAGCTTGATGCCGATCTTCGCGAACGCAGGGACGAGCTGCGTCGCGAGCGCTTCCGCGAACTGGATCTGATTGGCAGCGAGATCGAGGAATGGCACGCCGCTCGAAGCGATCGCGTTGCTGATGTTCTGCAGCACGAGGCCGCGCAACTGGCCGTCGAGATCCACCAGCGAATAGACGTCGCGCGTGCCCGATATCTCGGTATGGAACAGCTTGGCATCGCCGATGCGGAAGCTGTAGTTGCCGAAGGCGCGCAGGCGCACCGCGCCGAAATCCTTGTCGCGAATGGTGATCGGCTGGGGCGTGCCCCATTTCTGATCCACCTGCTGGCGGGTACTGAAGAAATACACGTCGCTCTTGAAAGGCGACTCGAAGAGCTTGTCCCAGTTCTTGAGATAGGTGAGGACGGGCAGCGTCTGTGTCGTGAGCTTGTACATGCCCGGTCCGAACACGTCGGCCACCTGGCCCTCGTTGACGAACACGGCGACTTGCGACTCGCGCACGGTGAGCGAGGCGCCATTCTGGATCTCCATCTCCGCCATCGGGAAGCGCCACGCCAGTGTTCCGTCGCCGGTTTCGGTCCACTGAATGATGTCGATGAACTGCTTCTTGATGAAATCCATCAGCGCCATGGTCGCTCCTCGTGCAGGGGTTTTCTGTGGCGGGCATATTGCCACATCGCTCAAAGGACAACTCTGGGGATAGTTCCGGCACAACGCAACACTTGTCCACAGGCGCGACGCGATGTTCGAAGTTGTTCGCTTTGGCGCGACAGCACCGAAGCGGTGCTGCGCACAGCACTCCGGCTACGGCAAGTCCCTGTCGCGAAACAGGAAAATGACCCTGTCCACAGCCAAGCGCGGCCCTTACTACTACTACTAATCTAAATAGGAAGAATAAGTAGGAGAGATAGTAAGAGCCGTGTTTTGCGAAGCTTCCCTCGTTGGCGCCGGAGGCCGACACCCTCCGGAATCGAGGTCTACAATCGGCGCCCTTTACAAGAAGCGTCCTAGGAGGCACGGCCCAATGTCCGATTCGACTTCTCAGATATCCACGCCGGAAGACAAGCGTGCCGAGTTGCGCCGCGCGGCGCTCGAGTACCACGAGCTTCCAGTGCCGGGCAAGATCTCGATCGCCGCGACCAAGCAGATGGTCAACCAGCGTGATCTGGCGCTGGCCTATTCCCCGGGCGTCGCGGCGCCGTGCGAGGAGATCGTCAAGGACCCGGTGAACGCCTTCAAGTACACGGCCCGCGGCAATCTCGTGGCGGTCATCACCAACGGCACGGCGGTGCTCGGCCTGGGCGACATCGGCCCGCTGGCTTCGAAGCCGGTGATGGAAGGCAAGGGCGTCCTGTTCAAGAAGTTCGCCGGCGTCGATGTGTTCGACATCGAGATCGACGAAAAGGACCCGGCCAGGCTGGTCGAGGTGATCGCCGCGCTGGAGCCGACTTTCGGCGCCATCAACCTCGAGGACATCAAGGCTCCGGATTGCTTCTATGTCGAGCGCGAACTGCGCAAGCGCATGAAGATCCCGGTCTTCCACGACGACCAGCACGGCACCGCCATCACGGTGGCCGCGGCCATGCTGAACGGCCTGAAGGTGGTGGGCAAGGACATTTCGCAGGTGAAACTCGTCACCTCCGGCGCGGGCGCTGCGGCGCTGGCCTGTCTGAACCTGCTGCTCAAGGTCGGACTCAAGCGCGAGAACGTCTATGTGACCGACCTGGCGGGCGTGGTTTACGAAGGCCGCACCGAACTGATGGACGACGACAAGCGTCAGTACATGCAGAAGACCGAGGCGCGTACGCTGGCCGAGGTGATCGAAGGCGCCGACGTGTTCCTCGGGCTGTCGGCGGGCGGCGTGCTCAAGCCTGCGATGGTCGCGAAGATGGCGGCCAAGCCGGTGATCTTCGCGCTGGCCAACCCCAACCCGGAAATTTCACCGGAAGACGCGCACGCGGTGCGCGATGACGTGGTTATGGCCACGGGTCGCACGGACTATCCGAACCAGGTCAACAACGTCCTCTGCTTCCCGTACATCTTCCGTGGCGCGTTGGATTGCGGTGCGACCACCATCACCGACGAGATGGAAGTCGCGGCGGTGCATGCGATCGCCGAACTGGCGCAGGCCGAGCAGAGCGAGCGCGTGGCGGCGGCCTACGTCGGCGAGAAGCTGACGTTCGGTCCCGAGTACCTGATCCCGAAGCCCTTCGATCCGCGATTGATGATGAAGATCGCGCCGGCGGTCGCCAAGGCCGCGGCCGAGAGCGGGGTGGCGCTGCGCCCGATTGCCGATCTCGACGCCTATCGCGACAAGCTGCAGGCCTTCGTCTACACCTCCGGCACGACGATGAAACCCATCTTCGACGCGGCCAAGCGTGCGTCGAAGAAGAGGGTCGCGTACTGCGAGGGCGAGGAAGAGCGAGTGCTGCGTGCGGCGCAGATCGTGGTTGACGAAGGCATTGCACGGCCCACGCTGATCGGCCGCCCGGCCATCATCGCGCAGCGCATCGAGAAGTTCGGCCTCCGGCTCAAGGAAGATCTTGACTACGACATCGTCAATGTCGAGCAGGACCGCCGCTACCGAGACTTCTGGCAGACCTACCACCGCATGACCGAACGCAAGGGCACGACGGTGCAGACTGCCAAGATCGAGATGCGCCGCCGCCTCACGCTGATCGGCGCGATGCTGCTGCACAAGGGCGACGTGGACGGGATGATCTGCGGCACCTGGGGTACCACGGCCATCCACCTGCACTACATCGACCAGGTGATCGGCAAGCGCCCGGGCGGCTGCGCCAGCACCCCGCAGAACGTGCCGATCTATGCTTGCATGAACGGCCTCTTGCTGCCGAATCGGCAGGTGTTTCTGGTCGACACGCACGTCAACTACGATCCGACGCCCGAGGAACTGGCGGAAATCACGACCATGGCGGCCGAGGAAATGATGCGCTTCGGACTCAAGCCCAAGGCGGCTCTGCTGTCGCACTCCAACTTCGGCAGCAGCAACCTGCCCAGCGCCGTGAAGATGCGCCAGACGTTGGATCTGCTTCGCGTGCAGGCGCCATGGCTCGAAGTCGACGGAGAAATGCACGGAGACGTCGCTTTGGACGGCAAGCAACGCGCCCTCGTCATGCCGCACAGTGCGCTGGCGGGTGACGCGAACCTTCTGGTGTTCCCGAACATCGACTCGGCCAATATTTCCTACAACTTGCTGAAGATGGCAGCGGGCGGAAACATCGCCATCGGCCCGGTCCTGCTGGGCGCGGCCAAACCTGTGCACATCCTGACGGCCAGCGCGACGGTGCGTCGGATCGTGAATATGACAGCGCTCACCGTTGCGGACGCCAACGCCGAACGCTAGGCGAAAAAAGCGAAAGCGGTCGCTAACTTCGATACGGTGCGGATCGTCCTGTGCTTGCTCAAGAATTGGGCAGGCGCTTGCTATTTGCGCGCCTCTGGTGCACACTTGCGGGCTTGAATTTGCGGGTTAACCCCAAGGTTAAACCCCCGATTCGGCCCCCCGCTCTTTTTCCTCTGGTGCCCCATGGCGGCTTACGCCTCGATCACGTCCCCGGTTTCCAAGTTTGCGCTCACTAGCTTGTTGCTGGTCAGCATGGCGACTGGAGTCCAGGCTCGCGAATGGTTCGGCATCCGCGCCGATCAGCCGGCAAAGGAGACGATCGCGTTGGCCGAATTGCCGGTGCAGGGCCAGCGTACTTATGGGGCCATATGGAATGGTGGCCCTTTCCGATACGAAAAAGACGGCGTGGTGTTCGGCAATCGCGAACGCCTGCTGCCGCAGGAACGGCGAGGCCACTACCGAGAGTACACGGTCGAAACGCCCGGCTCGCGTGACCGTGGTGCACGGCGCATCGTCTGCGGAGGCGAGCGCACGGCGCCATCGGACTGCTGGTACACGGCGGATCACTATGCGAGCTTCAGGCGGATCGTGCCATGAGCGATGAATTGAATTGGAGCGGCGCGCCAAAGCGCCCCGAAGTAATGATGACGACAACCATGGAAAGACCAGCGGAGATGACCTTATCCCTTCGTGCCGTGCGACCTAACATCGTGCAGTCGATTCGCGCATTTCGCGTGAGCGACCTGCAGGAAGCGGCGCACGCGGCGGGTCAGCACTTCCTCTATGCCAACCTGGGCAACGCTCAGACCAAGCAGGATGTGCTGGACCTGATCGCCCAGCAATTCACCTTTCCGCAGCACTTCGGCAAGAACTTCGACGCTCTGTACGACTGCATGACGGATCCCTTGCACAAATCGGGCCCGCAACCGGGCTTCGTGATCGTGCTCGAGCAGATCCCGGCCAACGCCAAGTTCGACAAGGAAGCGCGCGAGCAACTGCTCGACATCTTCCGCGACGCCTCGGACTACTGGGGAGACCGGAAGATACCGTTCAGGTGCTTCTATTCTTTTCTGTAGCCCGTTCTGCACACACCAGCCAAGCAGAACGGGCGAACGAGGCTCAGCAAAACGGCGCCGAATCGGCTCCGACCGTCGAAGTCCAGAACACCGACCCGACGGCAGAAAAGATGCCAACCGACAAGTTGGTCGACGTATCCCCGCTGGCGCTGCGCATGAGCAGCCCCTTCAACGCGGGATATTGGCTAGCCGCAGCGTAACTGTTGCTCGCCCCCAGGCTAGGCGCACTTCGTGTCGCTTCGCCTTCCCCCTGCCGGGGGGCAACATCAGCGGTCCGGCCTAGCCGGTTCCGCGGTGTTTCACGAACTAAAGCCCGTCATTGACGGGCTTTTCTTATTGGGAGGCCTGTTGGGCCAGGGTGACGTATTCCTGGACGGGCACTTCTTCTGCGCGGCGTTGGGTGTCGAAGCTGCCGGCGAAACTGTGCTGGTCCAGCCACTTGCCCAAGGTGTGGCGCAGCAGCTTGCGGCGCTGGCTGAAGGCGACCTGGACGATTTCACCGAGCCTTGCGGCATCGACCTTCGGCGGCTCGGCAAAGGGCACCATGCGCACGACGGCGCTGTCGACGCGCGGGGGCGGGTCGAAGCTTTCCGGCGGCACGAAGAGGACGTTGTCCATCGCATAGCGCCATTGCAGCATCACGCTGAGGCGGCTGTAGTCTGACGTTGCAGGTCTGGCGACCATGCGGTCGATGACCTCTTTTTGCAGCATGAAGTGCTGGTCAGTGATCAGGTGCGCGAAGCCGAGAAGATGGAACAGGATCGGCGTGGAGATGTTGTAGGGCAGGTTGCCCACCACGCGCAGGGCTTTTGCGGGCGGCACGACCAGGCTGGCGGCGAGAGTGGCGAAGTCGACCTTCAACACATCGGACTCGATCACGTTGAGTTGGCCGTGGCCGCGAAGGCGCTGGGCCAGATCGCGGTCGAGCTCGATCACCGTCAAGCGGCCCAGCCGTTCTACCAGGGGTTGCGTCAGCGCCGCGAGTCCCGGGCCGATCTCGACCATCGCATCGCTGGGCTGGGGTGCGATCTCGCGCACGATCGCATCGATGATCCCGCCGTCGGACAGGAAATGTTGCCCGAAGCGCTTGCGAGGGATGTGCTGCATCAAGCGCAGGCTCGGCCGGCCATCATGATCACGATTGCGGCGGCTCGCGCATTTCCACGTAGGCCCGTGCGCGCACTTCCTGCGCCCAGGTTTCGGTGGCTTCCGCGATCCGCTTCTGGCGCAGCATTGCGCGCGCGGCTTCGCGCTGTTCGGCTTGGCTCAGCTTGGCGTCGCGACGCCCGACCACCTGGATCAGGTGCACGCCGAAGCGCGAGACTAGCGGGTCGCTGGTCTGGCCCGGGGCCAGCCGGTTCATGGCTTCTTCGAATTCAGGCACGAACTGGCCGGGGCGCGCCCATCCCAGATCGCCGCCGTCCTTGGCGCTGCCATCCTGCGAATTGTCGCGCGCCAGCACCGCGAAATCGGCCGTCCCGTTTTGCACTTGCTGCTTGAACTGGTTCAGCTTCGCGATGGACTCCGCCGTCGTGCGCTTGGCATCGTTGAGCAACAGGATGTGGCGGACCTGCGTCTGGGTCACCACGGCGTCGCCCGAATTGGGCTGTGACTTGGCCAGCAGCTTCAGCACGTGGAAGCCGGCAGCCGAACGGACCGGACCGGCGATGCCATTGACCGGCGTGGATTGCGTCGCCTCGACGAGCAATTGCGGATAGCGTTCCGCGCTGCGCATGCCGATGGCGCCGCCCGAGGCGCGGTCGGGCGAATCGGAGAACTCCTGCACGAGCTTGGTGAAGTCCTCGCCGGCACGCGCCCGCTGGGCCAGGCCCTGCGCGCGCTGCTGCAGCTTCGCCACGTCGGCGTCGCTGGCGGACTCCGGCACGGCGACCAGAAGCTGCGCGATGTTGATGTTGGGGGGAATCGCCGCATTGGTGCCGCTGCGCTGGTCACGAATGAACTGATCGACCTCCACGTCGGTGATCTTGATCTTGTTTTCGATTTCGCGGTCCCGCAGGCGAATCAGCGTGAGCTGCTCCCGCAATTCGCGGCGGAACTGTTCTTGCGACAGGCCTTCTTCGGCGACCCGGCGGCGCAAGTCTGTCACGCTGACCTGGTTGTTCCGTGCCACGGTCTGCTCGGCCTGGTCGATCGCGATGTCGTCGACCCGGATGCCTTGTTCCTTCGCCACCTGCATCTGGGCACGCTCGTTGATGAGGCGTTCGAGCACCAGCCGCATCAGTTCCTGGCGCGAATAGCGCGCTGCTTCCGGGTTGTCCCGAAGGATGCGGACCGCGCGCGCCTGGACCTCGGTGTTGGTGATCGGCTCTGAATTGACCAGTGCGACGATGTACTCGGCCGAGCGCTGCACATTCGGCACGGGCGGGCGCGGCGCCGCGGTCGGAGCGGGCGCGAGACGCGGGCCGGCACGCATGATGTCGGTGATGCCGGTTCCTTGCGCACCGGAGGCCGTCGCCACGGAGGCAAGGCAGGCCAGGGTCAGGATGGAGCGGAGGTGATTCATGGCGGTGCTCGGTCTCAGTCGTAATTGGTGAAGCGGCTCGGCCCTGCGATCGGCTGGCGCAGGGGGGTGTACCGCTGAATGTTTTGCGTCAACGTACGCCTCGGACTCGACCCGACGCTGGCAAAGCCGACAAACTCAAGCTGGAACATGATCCGCGTGTTGGCGGTGACTTGCCCGGTCGTGACACGTTCCAGCACCACGCGCCCGATCCAGCAGCAACCGTCGTATTCGAAGCCCAGGACGCCATCGGTCAGCTTGCTGTCCTGCAAACTGTAATTGAGCCGACCCACTGCGTACCAGCGCCCACCTCCTTGACCGCGGCCGGAACCGAGATCCTTGCCTTTGTCGCCCCAGAGATCGTTCAGCGGCCACTGCCAACTGACATCGATGGATTTGTTGCCATCCTCGGAGGTCGAAGTGCTGTTGGCCTGGTAGCGGTAGGCTGCGCTGATCGAGCGGTAGGGCCCAGGGTTGTAGCGCGCGCTGATTGCCGTGCGCGTCGACGTTTGCTGATCCGGATTGTATTGGACCGTGCCGTCCACGCTCCATTTCGGTGTCCAGTTGATCTGCGCGCCCAGGAGAATGTCGCTCAGCCGGTCCGTCACGGGTGCGCCGCCGGGCAGGGTGACGAGCTGGTCTTCAAAGCGCAGGCGCTGCGCGATGCCGAAGCGGGCCGCTTCGGCGCCGGTGTCGGGATCGATGAGGCGAGTGCTCACGCCCAGGGTGAGCAGGTTGCTGTCGGAGATGCGGTCGTTGCCGGAAAACGCGTTTTCGGTGTAAATCGTCGCGAAGTTGAAGTCGTTGGACGCCGAGTCGTAGTTGGGCAGGTAGTTCTGGTTGCGGAACGGCGTGTACACGTAGTAGGCGCGAGGCTCCAGCGTCTGCTGGAAGGATCGGCCGAAAAAGCTGGTGTCGCGCTCGAAGATCAGACCGCTGTCGAGGCTGAACGTCGGCACGGTACGGGTCGCGTTGGTGACGCCGTTGGTCAGCAAAGGCGCATCGAACTGGTATGCCGTGGCGTTCAGCATCAGTTTCGGGACGACGAAAGTGCCGGGCGTCAGGAAGGGCCGGCTCAAGGTCGCGATGCCGAAAATGCGCTCGCCATTGGGCTGGCACGCCACGGGCGCGTTGGCGGGAAGGGCTCCGATGCATTGCTCGAGCGGCTTCGCCTCGAACCGGCTGTAGTCGGAATTGAACGAAAAATCGAAGCCGTTCCAGTCGTACTTGTTGTAGTTCGCCGTGATCTGCGGCATCCGGTCGTACGGCGGAACGATCGGCGAGGGCGCGTACTGCAGCGTCTGGTAGCTCAGCGCGCGGGCGACCCCGCTCCATTCGCCCTTGGCCCAGCTGAGCGTGCCATCGTTCGCCAGCAGGCGCTGCGTCAGCGAGGGCGTGCGGGTGAAGTCGCGCCAGTAGTCGTTGTCGCTCACGCGGTTGATGTTGAGCGTGCCGACCAGCGAGTCGAGGCCGAAATACTGGGCGTCGAACCGCTGCGTATGGTTGGTCCAGATGCCCCACCGGTCGCGGTCGCGCAGCCGATCGTCGGGCATGTAGTCGGCCCGGATCTCGCCGTTGTAGTTTTGTTCGAGGTAGCGGAACTCGGTGCCCAGGTTGATGCCGCGCTTCGACATCAGCGTGGGGTATAGCGTCGCGTCGCGATTGGGCGCGATGTTCCAGTAGTACGGCGTGGTGATGTCGACGCCATTGACATTGTCGATGCCGATGACCGGCGGCAGAAGCCCGCTCTTGCGATCGTTGCTGAGCGGGAAGCTCAGCGACGGGAACGGCGGCGTGCTGACACCCATGAATGTCAGCCGGGCGTTGGTCGCGACGCCGACGTTTTCCTCGGTGTCGGTCGTGAGGGTCGCGGCGCTCAGCAGCCATGCGGGCATCCAGCCCGGATAGTCCTCGGGCCGGCAGGTGGTGTAGGTCGCCAGCCGGGCCACCGACACATTGCTGTCGACGAAGTCGATGCGTTCCGCCGTGCCGTGGCCGCCGTTGGTCAGGAATCGATAGCGCACGTTGTTGAAGAAGCCCTCGAAAGTCTCGAGCCGAAGTTGCAGTTCGGGGCCTTCGTAGACGTTGCCAGCCTGATTCACATGGACATTGCCGGTCGCCTTGGCGAGGTCTTCGGGCTGGTAATACTCCAGCCGATCGGCACGGATCATGGTGTCGCCGCGGCGCAGCGTTGCGTTGCCTTCGACCACTGTCTCGAGATCCGGGCGGCCGGAGATGCGGTCGCCATACACGAAGCTGGGCAACTGGCCGCGCTGTTCCGGCGTGATGGTTTCGGTGAGTTGCGGCGTGCGCTTGAGCACGAGCGGGGCATCGAGATCCGCATCCTGCGCGCACGCACTGTGCGCATGCAACAGGGCAAGCGACAGCACCGCCAGCGGCAAAGGCGGGCGGGACCGGCGCCAGGCGGCTCGGTTCAAGTCAGGCATCAGGTACGGGACAAATAACGTCTGGAGGGGGAAGACGGCGCCAGGGGCCGGCAGGTTGCGAGGCTCCGCAGCAGGCGGATTTGTAGAATTGATTATCCATGACAGCTTCCCAGCCATCGGCCAGCGGCGCCGCGACACCTTTTCTTCCCCCGGCCTGGAGCGATCCGACCCGCGCCGAGGCGTTCAGCCAGTGGATGGAGCGCATTGCAGCCGCGCACCAACTGCTGCCGCATAGCGTTCGCCTCGCTTCTGCCGACGCGAGCTTCCGGCGCTATTTCCGCGTCGACACCAGCGACGGCGCGCGGACCCGCATCGTGATGGATGCCCCGCCCGCCCAGGAAAACAGCACCCCCTTCGTGCAGGTCGCGAAGCTGATGGCCGACGCCGGCGTGATCGCGCCGCGAGTGCTCGAATGGGACGAGGCCAACGGCTTCCTGCTGCTGGACGATCTGGGCCTGCAGACCATGCTGGACGTGATCGAACCCGCCAACCCCGATGCCGCACGACCGCTCTACGCCCAGGCGATCGATGCGCTGATCCTCTGGCAGAAGTCCTCGCGGCCCGAGGTGCTGCCGCCCTACGACCAGGCGCTGCTGGAGCGTGAACTTGCGTTGTTTCCGCTGTGGTACATCGAGCAGCACCGCGGCTTGCCCGTCGAGGGCAAGCTCAAGGAGCGCCTCGATCGCAGCTTCAGGCTGATCGTCGAGAGCAACCTCGCCGCGCCGCGCGTCTACGTGCACCGCGACTTCATGCCGCGCAACCTGATGGTCACCGGCGGTCCTGCGCTGGGCGTGCTGGACTTTCAGGATGCCGTCCACGGCCCGATCACCTACGACATCGCGAGCCTGATGCGCGACGCCTTCCTGAGCTGGGACGAGGAATTCGTGCTCGACATGACGGTGCGCTACTGGCAACAGGCCCGCAAGGCCGGCCTGCCGGTGGACGAGGACTTCGGCGCTTTCTACCGCGCGGTCGAATGGATGGGCCTGCAACGCCACCTGAAGGTGGCCGGCATCTTCGCGCGACTCACGTTGCGTGACGGCAAACCGAAATACCTCGCCGACACGCCGCGCTTCATCGCCTACATCCGGGCGACGGCCAGCCGCTACACCGAACTCACCCCGCTGCTGCGGGTCATCGACGAGGTCGAAGGCACCCAACCCGTGACCGGGTTCGCCTACGGACGGGTGTGACGGCGCGCTTTCACTGCGCAGTGGCGCTGACCGTGAACAGCGCGTTGACGCTGCCACCCGGCGCTGCGCGCCATGTGCAGGTGCTGCGAATGCAGCCGGGCGATGCGCTGATACTGTTCGACGGCAGCGGCGGCGAGTATGCCGCGACGGTCGAGCGCATGGGACGCAGCGAAGTCGCCGTGCAGGTCGGTGCACACACCGCCATCGAACGTGAAGCGCCACGCGCCGTGCATCTCGCCGTCGGCATGCCTGCCAACGAGCGGATGGACTGGCTGGTCGAAAAGGCGACCGAACTCGGTGTGGCGAGCATCCAGCCACTCATGACCGCGCACGGCGTGTTGCGGCTCGCCGGCGAGCGCGCGGAGAAGAAGCGCGCGCATTGGGAGGCCGTCGCCATTGCGGCCTGCGAACAATGCGGGCGCAATCGCGTGCCGGTGATCCATCCGGTGCAGTCGCTGGCCGGTTGGCTGGCGAAACCCGTCGTCGATGCGGAACGCTTCATCCTGAGCTTGGCCGATGGAACCCGGCCGGTGTCCGACATCGCCGACGGAGCATCGAGCGAGGCGCGCAACGCGTGGGTGCTGAGCGGGCCGGAAGGCGGCCTCAGCGCCGCCGAGGAGCAGGACGCGATCGCGCGCGATTTCGTGCCGCTCACGCTCGGCCCGCGGGTTCTGCGCGCCGAAACCGCGGCGCTGGCGGCGCTGGCGTTGCTCGCCGGCCAGTAAGCGCCGGTTCCTTCTTCCTTTCGCTCCCATCTTCCCCCTCATATTCATCAGTGCGCACCCTCATGCCGTCTCGCTCCATCCCCTCGCGCGTCGCGCCCATCCTGCTCGCTGCGCTGTGTGCTGCGGGTGTCGCTCACGCCCAGGGATCCGCCGTCGCGCCGACCCCCACGCAGGTGAGACCGGCCGTCGATCACGCCTACACGCAACTCCTGGGCGCTCCCGGCATCAAGCAACTGCTCGATGCGGTGCAGGCCGATCACGAGCGCTCGATCGAGGACCTGAAGATGCTCACCGAGATCGAGGCACCGCCGTTCAAGGAGCAGAAGCGCGCCGAGGCCTTCCTCGCGCGCCTGAAGGCGCTGGGATTGACCGATGCCCGGATCGACAGCGAAGGCAATGTGATCGGTCTGCGTAAGGGCACAGGCAACGGTCCGAAGCTGATGATCTCGGCCCACCTGGACACCGTGTTCCCGGCCGGCACCGACGTCAAGGTGAAGGAGCGTGACGGCAAGCTCTACGCGCCGGGAATTTCCGATGACACGCGCGGTCTCGCTGTGCTGTTGTCATGGCTCAAGGTGCTGAACGACAACAAGATCCAGACCGTGGGCGATCTGCTGTTCGTCGGCAATGTCGGCGAGGAAGAGCTGGGCAACCTGCGTGGCATGAAGGCGATCTTCCGCGACCATCTCGACATCGACGGCATGGTGGGCGTCGAACCGGCGGCCGAAGGCAATGTGACGGTGCTCGGCACCGCAAGCCATCGCTACGAGGTGACCTTCAAAGGGCCGGGCGGCCACAGCTACGCGGCCTTCGGCCAGGTGCCCAGCGCCATCCACGGCATGGGCCGCGCGATCGCCAAGATCGCCGACATCAAGACGCCCAGCTTTCCGAAGACCACCTTCACCGTCGGCACGGTGGGCGGCGGCACTTCCGTCAACACCATTGCGCCGGATGCGCGCATGGCGGTCGACATTCGCTCGGACGACATGAACGCGCTGCTCGATACCGAAAAGAAGGTGCTGGCGGCGATCGACGAAGCGGTGGCGGAAGAGAACAAGCGCTGGAACGTCACGACGCTGAGCGTCTCCAACAAGCTGATCGGCGACCGGCCGGGCGGACGCACCGGCTCGGATTCGGTGATCGTCGAGGCCGCCGTTCGATCGAACGCCGCCTTCGGTCACAAGACGCTGCTGTCCGGGGCGAGCACCGATGCGAACGTGCCGATGTCGCTCGGCATCCCCGCCATCATCATCGGTGGCGGCGGCAAGACGGGCGGCTTTCACGCACTCTCGGAATGGATCGACGTGACAGACGGGTGGAAGGGCGCGCAGAATGCCCTCGTGACCGTTCTCGGGCTGGTCGGCGTGCAGGGCGTGAGCGAGCCCTTGCTTGCGAAGCGCCCCCCGCGCCTGAAATAAAGTCGCACCCCAAATTGCACGTTCAGGAGGCCCATCATGGGATTGCTAGATTCAGTTCTCGGACAAGTGCTCGGCGGCACCCAGGCACAACCACAGGCTGGCGACGTCGGAAGCCTCGGCGGTCTTGGCGGCTTGCTTGGCAGCAATGGTGACCTCGGCGGTCTGGCCGGCGCGCTCGGCGGCCTGCTCGCCAACAACGGCGAACTCGGCGGACTAGGGGGCCTGGTCTCCAAGTTCAACCAGGCCGGCATGGGCGACGTCATCGGCTCCTGGGTCGGCACGGGCGAGAACGCTCCCATCTCGGGCGGACAGTTGCAACAGGCGCTCGGCGGTGATGTCATCTCCGGCATTGCACAGAAGCTCGGTATCAACGCCACGACGCTGCTGCCCTTGCTGGCCACCATGCTGCCCACGCTGATTGACCAACTGACGCCGAAGGGTCAGGTGCCGGCGGAGGGGCTGGGCAATCAGGACGATCTGCTCTCATCGCTCAGCGGACTTCTGCAGAAGGGCTGACGCAGCCCGCTCCAGAATCATGGCGCCTCCGGGCGCCATTTTTGTTGGCGGCGGCGCTGGCACCCCCCGTGATAGAACCGGCGTCCACTCCCTGGCCATCACCTCCCGTCCTATGAATCGCAATCTCTGGCTGCTCACGATCTGCCAAGGCCTGTTCCTGACGAACAACGTCGCCTTCATCGCCATCAATGGCCTTGTCGGCCTGGCGCTGGCGCCGCGCGGCTGGATGGCGACCCTGCCCGTGATGGGATACGTGGTGGGCGGTGCGCTGGCCACCGGCCTCGTTGCGCGGACGCAGAAGCGCTTCGGGCGGCGACGCTCGTTTCAGATCGGGATCGCCGTGGCGCTGGGCTCGGCGCTGCTGTGCGCCCAGGCCGCGATCTGGAAGGACTTCTGGCTGCTCTGCTTCGCGACGGTGGTGGCGGGCTACTACAACGCCAACGCCAGCCTCTATCGCTTTGCGGCGGCCGAACTCGCTGCGCCCGACTGGCGCGAGAAGGCGGTGTCGCTGGTGATGGCCGGTGGCCTGATCGGCGCGGTGGCGGGGCCGAATCTCGCCGCCGCCACCCGGACCTGGTTCTCGGTGCCTTTCGCGGGCGCCTATCTCGCGTTGGCCGCGGTCGC
This sequence comes from Variovorax sp. J22R115, assembly GCF_030317005.1. Lineage (NCBI taxonomy): Bacteria > Pseudomonadati > Pseudomonadota > Betaproteobacteria > Burkholderiales > Comamonadaceae > Variovorax > Variovorax sp. J22R115. Next base: position 30,000 of record NZ_JASZYM010000018.1, read on the forward strand.
ACTGCTGGCGATGGTGATGATGCAGTTCATCGATTTTCCCGCGCCGCCGGCCAAGAGCAGTTCGACGGGAGGCCGATCGCTGCGCGAGATCGCGCGCCAGCCGGCGTTCATCGTCGCGGCCGTGTCGGGCGCGCTGGGGTTCGGCGTGATGAACCTGCTGATGGCGGCGACGCCGATTGCCATGCAGGTCTGCAGCCTGCCTTTCGAAGACATCGCGTTCGTTCTCGAATGGCACGTGATCGGCATGTTCGCCCCGGGCTTCTTCACCGGCCACCTGATCCGCCGCGTCGGCGTCCTGCCGGTGATGGGCGCAGGGCTGGCGCTCAATTTCGGCTGCATCGCCGTGGCGCTCTCGGGCGTGGACCTGCATCAGTTTCTGATCGCGCTGTTCATGCTGGGCGTCGGCTGGAACTTCCTGTTCACAGGCAGCACCACGCTCTCGCTCGCGACCTATGCGCCCGAGGAAAGAGATCGGGCCCAGGGCGCGCTCAACTTCTGTGTCTTCGCGACGCTGGCGGTGAGCTCGTTCGCTTCGGGCGTGCTGGTCACCACGCAGGGCTGGCGCCTGCTGAACTTCGGCTCCCTGGTGCCCGTGGTGCTGACGGGCATGGCTCTGCTGTGGCTCGCATACCGTCGGCGCACGGCGCCTGCAGCGGCCTAAGGGGCGGGGAAGCGCTCGGCCAGCCAGCGCTGGAGCGTGTCGAAAACCGGAGCGGCATCGCTCTCGTTGAAGATCTCGTGATAGTGCGCCGGAAAGCAGATGGTGCTGACCACCGATGCCGGCGCGGCGGTCGCGAAGGCGCGGCTTCCGGCAGGACTGACGAGTCGATCGTCGCCGGCATAGATCAACAGCGTTGGCACATGCCACGTGGGTGCCGCGGCCAGCACGACGGCGCCTTCGTCGGCGAGAAAGCGCGCCAGCCGGGCGCCGATGCGGTCGTGGCACAGCGGATCATCGCGATAGACCGGCGCAACGGCGGGGTCGTGCGACAGGTACTTCAAGTCGAGTCCATTGCTCACACGCAGGTCGGGCGCCAGGCGTGACAGCGTCGCGATGAGAAAGCGCTGGAATCCGCTGAGGCCCGCATCCAGCGCAGGCGAAGAAAGCACCAGCGCATCGACCGGGCGCACAGCGCGCGCAACGAAGCTCGCGGCGACCAGTCCGCCGAGACTATGTCCCAGCAACACGAGCGGCAACCCTGGACAGGCCGCTCGCGTGTCATCGACGACGAGGGCGAGGTCATCGAGCAATCGATTCGCTGTAGGCAAGCCTCCGCGTGCACCGCTTGACGCGCCGTGTCCATGGTGATCGACCGCACGCACGGCGAATCCCCACGCATTGAGGTGTCCCGCGACATGCGCATAGCGTCCGGCGTGTTCGCCAAGGCCATGCACCAGCACGACGACCGCCTTGGCGCGGCCGTGTTCGAGCGGCCAGTCGTGCAGCGCCAGCGTTTCACCGCCCGGCGCATGCAAGGTGTGGAGGGGCTTCAAGCCGCGCTGGCGCGTGCGACCGGCAATGCGGCAATCACCTCGGCCACTGCCGCCGTGAGCTTCTTCGCATAGGGCACATGCAGAAATTCATTGGGGCCGTGGGCATTGCTCTTCGGCCCCAGCACGCCGCACACCATCATCTGGGCCTTCGGAAAGCCGACGCTCAGCATGTTCATGAGCGGGATCGTGCCGCCTTGCCCGATGTAGCCGCAGTCCGCGCCGAAGTGCGCGCGCGAGGCGGCATTGAGCGCGCTTTCGAACCACGGCGCCGTGTCGGGTGCGTTCCATCCAGTAGCACCGCCACCGCTTTCGAAAGTGACCTTCGCCTGGTAGGGTGCGTTGTCTTCGAGCAATGTCTTGAGCTGCTGCACCGCCTGGTCGGCCTCGACCAGCGGCGGCAGGCGCAGGGAGAGCTTGAAGGCGGTGTAGGGGCGCAGCACATTGCCTGCGTCTTTCAGTGCGGGGAATCCTTCGGCGCCGGTGACCGAGAGCGTCGGCTTCCAGGTGCGATTGATCAGGGCGTCCACGGGATCGGTGGTGGTCGGCAGCGCGAAGGTCGTCGACCCGCCGCAATCGAAGTGCGCCCACGGGAAGCGCTTGTAGACCTCTTCGCCCAGGATCGCGGCCGTCGCCTTCGCCTGCGCCAGTCGTTCGGCGGGCACGGCGCAGTGGAAGCTCTCGGGCAGCAGGCGGCCGGTCTTGCTGTCTTCGAGGCGGTCGAGCACCTGCCGCATGATGCGGAAGCTCGATGGCACGAGCCCGGACGCGTCGCCCGAGTGCACGCCTTCGGTCAGGACCTCGACCTTGAGCGTGCCGCTGGCCATGCCGCGCAGCGAAGTGGTAAGCCACAGCTGGTCGTAGTTGCCCGCGCCCGAATCCAGGCAGATGACCAGCGACACGTCACCCAGGCGCGGGCGCAGTGCATCCACGTAAGGCAGCAGGTCGTAGGAGCCGGATTCCTCGCAGGTCTCGATCAGGCCCATGATGCGCGGATGCGCCGCACCCTGGGCCTTGAGCGCCTTCAGCGCGGCGACGCTCGCGTACACGGCATAGCCATCGTCGGCACCGCCGCGTCCGTAGAGCAGGCCGTTCTCGTACTTGGGCGTCCATGGGCCCAGATCGTTGCGCCAGCCGGTGAATTCGGGCTGCTTGTCGAGGTGGCCGTACATCAGCACGGTTTCCTTCATGTCGGTGGCGGTGGCCGCGACTTCGAAGAAGAGCACGGGGGTGCGGCCTTCGAGGCGCACGATCTCCAGCTTCAGGCCTTCGACCTTCTGCGCCTCGACCCAGGCCGCGGCATTGCGCAGCACCTTCTCGAGGTAGCCGTTCTGCGCCCAATCCTTGTCGAAGCCCGGCGACTTCGCGGGGATCGCGATGTAGTCGGTGAGTTGCTTGACGATGTCGTTGTCCCACTGGGTCGACACATCGGACAGCGCACGCCCGGCGTCGAGCAGACCGGCAGGCATTTCGCGGTGGAGGGGGGCGTTCATGGAGTTCTCCGCGGGGTTGGGGGAACGATGTTAGTACGTGCCGGCGGATCATGCCCCGAGATGACATGCGGGCGGTGAATGCGATAAAAGGCGTGCTTCGCCAACGCTGCCGAGAGACGCCATGAATGCGCACCACACCGACGTTTCGAGCTTCACCTCGCTCGCGGGGGGAGGCCGGTCATGAGCGGCGCGAGCGAACGCATCCGGGTCGGCGTCGGCGGCTGGACCTACGAACCCTGGCGCAACACCTTCTATCCGGCCGGCTTGCCGCATGCGCAGGAGCTGAACTACGCGAGCCGGCAGCTCACGGCCATCGAAGTCAACGGCACGTACTACAGCACCTTCAAGCCGACGACCTTCCAGAAGTGGCGGGACGAAACGCCCGATGGCTTCATGTTGTCGCTGAAGGCATCACGCTTCGCGACGAACCGAAAGCTGCTTGCCACGGCTGGCGATTCGATCAAGCGTTTCGTCGACAGTGGCATCGGCGAGCTTGGCGAGAAGCTGGGCCCGATCGTGTGGCAGTTCATGCCGACCAAGGCCTTCGATCCGGAGGATCTGGCGGGCTTTCTCGAACTGCTGCCAAGAAAGGAAGGCAGCCGCGAGCTGCGTCACGTGCTGGATGTTCGACACGACAGTTTCCGGACGCCGGAATACCTCGCGCTCGCGCGCAAGCACGCCGTGGCGACGGTCTTCACCGACTCGGAGAAGTTTCCGTCGTTCGCGGATCTGACCGGGGACTTCGTCTATGCACGCCTGATGAACAGCGACGCGAAGTTCGAGAACGGGTATGCGCCCAAGGCGCTGGACGCGTGGGCGGAGGCCGCGAAGACATGGGCGAAGGGCGGCACGCCCGCCGCGCTGCCGCACGTGGAGGACGGCAAGGCGCCTGCATCGCGGGCCCGAGACGTCTTCGTCTACTTCATCAATGGCGCAAAAGAAAAGGCACCGGCGGCTGCCGGTGCCTTGATCAAGCGCCTGGAGTGAGCAGCGTCAGGCAGCTGCTTGCAGGGCCGAGGGCGTGGTCGTAGCTGCAGGCTTGCTGCTGGCAGAGGCGGCGCCGAAGCTGATTTCGCCGGAGAGCTGGCCGCCCTCTTCGACAACGATCTTGCCGTAGCGGATCTTGCCGGTGACCTTGCCGGTGGAATGAATCACGAGCTTTTCGCGAACCGTGAGATTGCCGTCGAACAGACCGCGGATCTCTGCGATGTCGATCTCCGCAGAGCCCTTGAAGGCACCTTGCTCGGCGATCTGCATGACGCGCGAGTCCATCGTCGCTTCCACAAGGCCTTCAACGACGAGTGTGTCGCAATCGGTGATCTCGACGCCCTTCAGCTTGATGTTCGGGCCGACGGTGAGCTTGCTGCCGCCTTCCTTGGCAACGCTGGCGACCGCATTGGCGGCTTGGGTCGTGAGAGTGGAAGGACTGACGGGAGTGCCCGAGAGATTGGTACCGGAACCCATCAATGGCGCGGGACGGGAGGTGAGATTGTCGGCTTCGCGATCACGTTTGCCGAAGAAGGGGGACTGTGTGGCCAATGGGGAACTCCTCAAAACGCGTATCGTAAGAAGGCCCTTACGGCTCGCGGCACTTCATTGCGCAAGAGGCGTAACTGAATAAATCGTGATTGATTGCAAAGTTGAACTTTTGTGCTCCATATTGAAAGTATTCGGTCTCGCGTCGAGAAAAAATGCTGCGGCGGCGCATCAAAGCCAGGCGACGCGCCCTTGCGCAGCATCGTCGAGACGTGCAATGAATGCAGCGGCCGACGGTTCAGGCAGCGTGAAGGAGAAATGCACCATGCTGTCGTGCCGCACTTCGCTGATCGTGGCACCGACGGCGGCGATCTCGCGGCGAAGAAGGCCTTCGAACGCATAGGGCACCGCGCAATGCAGGCCGCGTTGTCGCACCAGGGGGAGAAGCGACGCGCCCGCAAGCGCCTGCGCAACGCTGTCGGTGTAGGCGCGCAAGAGGCCGCCCGCGCCGAGCTTGATGCCGCCGAAGTAGCGCACGACGGTGGCCAGCACGCTTTCGAGGTCGTGATGGCGAAGCACCTCCAGCATCGGGCGCCCCGCCGTGCCGCCGGGTTCGCCATCGTCATTGGCCGCCGACTGTCCGCCCGCCATCAGGGCCCAGCATACGTGTGCCGCACCCGGATGTTCGCTGCGCAACGAGTCGACGATGGCCTGCGCCGCTGCGCGATCCACCACCGGCTGCACGCACCCGATGAACCGGCTCTTCTTGACGATCAGTTCGCTGTGGAGCGGCGTGGCGAGAGTGAACGGCATCACATCAGGGCTCGGCCGCCATCGTTCGCTAGCGCTCGCGTTCGAACTTGAAGACCGCGGTGCCGGCGCGCGCATTCGGCAGCCAGCGGACTTCGCGCCCTTCCTGCAGCCCGAATGCATCGAGCACGCGGAGGCGGTTCTTGCGTGCGAGCACCTCGAAGTCCTTGAAGGTACCGACGCGGATGTTGGGCGTGTCGTACCACTGGTAGGGCAGGCGCCGTGTCACGGGCATGCGGCCGCGCGCAATGCTGATTCGGTTCGGCCAATGCGCGAAGTTGGGAAAAGCCACGATGCCGATGCGGCCCACGCGCGCGGTTTCGCGCAGCATCACTTCGGCGTTGCGCAGGTGCTGCAGCGTGTCGATCTGCAGCACGACGTCGAATGATGCGTCGTCGAACATCGCGAGGCCTTCGTCGAGGTTGAGCTGGATCACGTCGACGCCGCGCCGGACGCAGTTCAGAACGTTGCCGTCGGCGATCTCGATGCCGTAGCCGGTGCAGCCGCGCTCGCGCTGCAGCAGGTCGAGCAGCGCGCCGTCGCCGCAGCCCAGGTCGAGCACTCGTGCGCCTTCAGGCACGAGGCGGGCGATGCGTTGTTGGGTGTCTTGGTCGCTCATGCCGATTCGACTCCTGCGATGCGGTCGAAATAGGAGCGCACCACGCTCATGTAGCGCACATCGTCGAGCAGGAAAGCGTCGTGCCCGTGCGGTGCGTCGATTTCCGCGTAGCTGACGTTGCGGCGGTTGTCGAGCAGGCCCTTGACGATCTCGCGGCTGCGCGCCGGAGAGAAGCGCCAGTCGGTGCTGAAGCTCACGATCAGGAACTTGGCCTTGGCCTTCGCCAGCGCTGCGCGAAGGTCGCCGCCGTGCTCGCGTGCGGGGTCGAAATAGTCGAGTGCGCGCGTGATGAGCAGATAGGTGTTGGCGTCGAAGTACTCGCTGAACTTGTCGCCGTTGTAGCGCAGGTAGCTTTCGATCTGGAACTCGACTTCCTGGGTCGAATAGAGGAAGTCCGTGTGGTCGACGCTGCCCTCGACCGCGCTGCGCAACGCCCGGCCGAACTTCTCGTTCATCACGTCGTCGCTCTGGTAGGTGATGTGGCCGATCATCCGGGCGATGCGCAGCCCGCGCTTGGGGATCACGCCGTGCTCATAGAAATGGCCGCCGTTGAAATCGGGGTCGGTCACGATCGCGCGGCGTGCCACCTCATTGAATGCGATGTTCTGGGCCGTGAGGCTGGGTGCGCTGGCAACGACCACGGCGTGTTGCACGCGCTCGGGGTATTGCATCGTCCACGACAGCGCCTGCATGCCGCCGAGGCTGCCGCCCATCACGGCCGCGAGTGTGCGAATGCCGAGAGCATCGAGCAGAGCGGCTTGCGCGTTGACCCAATCCTCGACCGTGACCACGGGGAAGTCGGCGCCGTAGGCATGGCCCGTGGCGGGGTTGATGTGCATCGGGCCGGTCGACCCGAAGCAGGAGCCCAGGTTGTTGATGCCGATGACGAAGAACCGATCGGTGTCCACGGGTTTGCCGGGGCCGATCATGTTGTCCCACCAGCCCTCGGACTTGTCCTGGCCTGCATACGCGCCGGCGACATGGTGCGATGCATTCAGCGCATGGCAGACCAGCACGGCATTGCTGCGCTCGGCATTGAGTTCGCCGTAGGTCTCGAAGGCAAGCGTGTAGTCGCTGATCGACGCGCCACTGGTGAGAGCCAGCGGCCCGGCGAAATGCATCGATTGCGGAGTGACGACGAACGACATGAATGAAAAAACCCGGCCTCGCCAAAAACGAGCCGGGTCGGGCGTCCGTCTTTAGCTGCATTTGTTAAGCGCCCGCAAGCTGGAGCAAATCGGCGCGTCTTGGAAGTATATGCCGGTCAACCCCAGCCGATCAACGCGGCGACGCCGAGCACCAGGAAGATCACGGCGGAGATGCTATGAACGAGTTTGATCGGCACGCGCTTGACGATGCGCTCGCCCAGCCACACCACCGGTGCATTGGCCAGCATCATGCCGAGCGTGGTGCCGAGCACGACCCACACGTAGGCATCGACATAGCGGGCGGCGAGCATCACGGTCGCGATCTGCGTCTTGTCGCCCATCTCCGCGAGGAAGAAGGCGAAGAGCGTGGTGCCGAACACGCCGAAATGCGAGGCCTTGGGCACGTCGTCGTCATCGAGCTTGTCGGGGATCAGCATCCAGAGCGCCATGGCGATGAACGACGCGCCGAGGATCCATCGCAACACGTCTGGCCCGAGGAAATGTGTGACCCAGTTGCCGACGGCGCCCGCGAGCGCGTGGTTCAGGGCCGTGGCCGCGAAGATGCCCAGGACGATCGGCCAGGGCTTGCGGAACCGTGCGGCGAGCACGAGGGAGAGCAACTGGGTCTTGTCGCCCATTTCGGCGAGCGCGACCACGCCGGTTGCAATGAAGAAAGCTTCCATGAAAAAGGGATTCCAACGGCCGAAGGACGCAATTGACCGCACGACACCTCGGCCGAATCCCGAAGTCGCGCGGTCAAAGGTCTCGCCAGGCTGGACACTGTCTGCGCCATGTCTTGCACGAAGGCAGGACAAGTCTGTTGACGCAAACCCTTCTCGCGATGGAAGGCGGCTACTCCCCAATGACTCGCGGATTATAGTCGGCCGGCGAGCGAATTAGTAAGTGTGCGCTAACGTCAACAAAAATTTTGAGGGGGGCGGGGGTGGGGGCAAATTCCTACTTGTGCGTGGCGTATTTCACCCATAATGCGCGAGCCTCCCCTCAAATTCTGGTGGGGGTGATTGGGTGATCGGTCAGTTTCGCGCAGCTCGGCGGATTCTTCCGTTGAACGGTGCTCTCGGGACTCCATCGCTTTTCTTGATGTGTTTATAGGAGTCCCTTGATGGGCAACAAACTGTACGTCGGTAACCTGCCTTACTCGGTACGTGACGGTGATCTCGAGCAAGCCTTCGGGCAATTCGGTGCCGTGACGAGCGCCAAGGTCATGATGGAGCGCGACACGGGCCGCTCCAAGGGCTTTGGCTTCGTCGAAATGGGCAGCGACGCGGAAGCACAAGCAGCCATCAATGGCATGAACGGCCAGCCCCTGGGCGGTCGTAGCGTAGTCGTGAACGAAGCACGTCCGATGGAAGCACGTCCCCCGCGCAGCGGTGGCGGCGGCTATGGCGGCGGCGGTGGCGGCTACGGTGGTGGTGGTGGCGGCGGCTACGGCGGCGGCGGCGGTGGTCGCAGCGGCGGCGGTGGCGGCTATGGCGGCGGCGGCGGTGGCTACGGTGGTGGTGGTGGTGGTGGTGGCCGCAGCGGTGGCGGTGGTGGCGACGGCGGTTTCCGCAGTCCTTACGGCGCTGGCCCGCGTGGCGGCGGCGGTGGTCGCGGTGGCTACGGCGGCAATGGCGGCAACAGCGGCTATTGAACCGAACTTCGAACCGAACGCACGACAAAAAGGCTCCCCAGGGAGCCTTTTTTCATGGGCGATCGCCGCTGATCGTCCCTCGTCATTCTCCGGATCGCCGCTTTCGACCCCGGCCCTTGACGGCTCGATCGAATACGGCGTTCGGAAGCAGGCGCATGATCTTCGCGACCACGCCCATCTGCCAGGGAATCACGCGGTAGCTTGTTCCGGCGTCGATCGCACGGAATGCCCGGTCGGCGAAATCCGCGGGCTGCATCAGAAAGGGCATGCCATAGCGATTGCCCTGTGTCAGGGGCGTATCGACATAGCCCGGGGAGATCGTCACGACCTTCACGCCGCTCGAGCGCAGCTCGCCCCGGAGGCTTTCGCAGTACGCGACAACGCCCGCCTTGCTCGCACAGTACGCACCGTGGCCCGGGAGGCCGCGTATCGCTGCAACGCTTCCGATGCCGACCAGCCGGCCACTCCCCCGGGCCTTCATGCCACCGATGAACGGGTGGAAGGTCGCCGCCAGTCCGATGTTGTTGATTGCCAATGTCCGCGCGAGCACATCGAGATCCTCGCGTTCGGCGGTGTCCATTCCGACGCTGATGCCGGCGTTGGCGATCACCACATCGGGCACACCCTGTTGCTGCACGCAGGCAGTGCCGGCTGCCACGATGCTGTCGATCACCGCCACATCGGCGCTGTAGATCCGGCATCGGCCGGCATCGATCCGCTGGGACGCTGCCCAGGCCTCGATCTCCGCCGTACGCCGGGCAACCAGGGCCAGATCGTAGCCCGCGTCGTGAAAGCGCGCCGCCAACGCCTGGCCAATGCCGCTCGATGCGCCCGTGATGAAAGCAACGGGCCTTGCGCGCGGCTTTACCGGAAGGGTGTGGTCTGTCAGCGCTTCTCTCCCGGTGGCGGCGCCGCACGCGGCATCAGCACGCCGTGCACGCGTCCCTGCAAATTGGCGACCCCCGTGCCGCTGTCGTAGTCCAACGAATCCGCCGTGAACTTGTCTGTACCGCGTATCAGCGTGACCGGCTTGTGCGACTTCACGCGCTCAGTGTCCAGGAAGGCATGCAGGAACTCGCCGCGAAACTCCAGTCGCGGCACCAACTTGCCATCGACGGTCTTGGCCGCGTCGCGAACGATGACGGCGTCGCCGAAGAGCTGTATTTCGCTTCCGTCGCCGTTGGACAGGCCGCGCTTCGCGGAACCGTGCGTGACCAGCCCTTCTTCGGAAATGGCGCGCCACCGCACGTCGTCGACTTCGAGCGTGTCGGTGTCCGGATAGTGACGGCCTTCCTTGCCGAACAGTTCGCTGCTCAACTCGCCGTTCGGCAGGAAATTCTTGACCACGAAGCTCCGCATGAAGAAGTCGGGTTCGTGCGTCGGCGCTTCCTTGGCCGCTGGCTCCAGCAGTTTGGGGGCGCTGCGCACCAGCCAGTAGGTGCCCAGAGCCAGGGCCGCCATCAGGATGAGCGGCAGGTACATCGTCGCGCGATCGAATCCGATGCGCACCAGGCTCCAGGCCGACTTCATGCGTGAAGGCCCCGCGCACCGTCCAGCAAGCGCCGGTAATGGCCGCCGGCGGTCAGCAACAGGTCGCAGAACTCGCGTGCGGCACCTTCGCCGCCGCGTGCGGCCGTCACATAGTGTGCGATGGCGCGCACTTCGGCATGCGCGTTGGCGGGTGCGGCGGCAAAGCCTGCGCGCGACAGCACGGGCAGGTCGGGCCAGTCGTCGCCGATGGCAGCGGCCTGCGGCCAGTTCAGGCCCAGGTGCGCGAGCATGGCTTCGGCAGCCGGCAGCTTGTCCTCCGTGCCGTAGCGCACATGCTCGATGCCCAACGCCTGGAGGCGTACGCGCAGCGGTTTGGAATCGCGACCGGTGATGACGGCCGGTGTGATGCCCGCGCTGCGCAGCAGCTTGAGGCCGTAACCGTCCAGGATGCTGAAGCGCTTGAGCGTTTCGCCGTGCTCGCTGAAATAGACGCCGCCATCGGTCAGCACGCCGTCGACGTCGAAGAAGGCAACGCGCACGTCCTGGGCGGCGAGCAAGGTCTCCGCCTTGAATTCGATCGGCATCAGATGACCTTCGCGCGCATCAGGTCGTTGATGGTGAGCGCGCCGATCAGGAGGCCGGTCGCGTCGACCACGAGCACGCTGGTGATGCGGTGCTTTTCCATCAGCTCGGCCGCTTCGACCGCGAGCGCTTCGGCGCGAAGCGTGCGCGGGCCGGGATGCATCACGTCGCCCGCGGTCAGGGCACGCAGGTCGGCGCCGGTCTCGATCTGCCGGCGCAAGTCGCCATCGGTGAAGATGCCGATGGCCCGGCCATCGGGGTCGATCACCGCGGTCGCGCCCAGTCCCTTGGCACTCATCTCGCGCATCAGTTCGCTGAGGCTGGCGCCGGGACTGACGCGGGGCACGGCGTCGCCGGAGCGCATGACGTCGCTCACGTGCGTGAGGAGCTTGCGGCCCAGCGCGCCGCCGGGGTGCGAACGGGCGAAGTCCTCGGTGCCGAAGCCGCGCGCATCGAGCAATGCAACGGCGAGCGCGTCTCCGAGGGCCATCTGCGCCGTCGTGCTGGCGGTCGGCGCGAGGTTGAGAGGGCAAGCCTCCTTCTCGACACCGCTGTCCAGCACGATGTCCGCATGGCGTGCGAGCGTGGAGTCGGCGCCGCCGGTCATGGCGATCAGGGGCACGCCCTGTCGCTTGACGACGGGAAGGATGACGGTGAGTTCCTCGACCTCGCCGCTGTTGGAGATCGCGAGCACGAGGTCGACCGCCTTGATCATGCCAAGGTCGCCGTGGCTTGCTTCGGCTGGGTGCACGAACATGGCCGGCGTGCCGGTCGATGCGAGCGTGGCGGCGATCTTGCGGCCCACATGCCCGCTCTTGCCCATGCCCATGACGACCACGCGCCCGCGCACATCGAGGATCTTGCGGACGGCCTCGACGAAGCTAGGCCCGACACGCTGCTTGAGGCCGAGCACGGCCGCAGCCTCGATATCGAAGGTGATACGCGCCCGCGCGAGCATCGCGTCGGGTTCGGCCGTCGAGGCCAGGTCAGGGCGGGAGCTCATCGACGGATTTTATCGGCCAGGGCTGGCGAGCACACTTTGGACGCAAACCCACGGGAACATTCAGTAGCATCGCGCATGTCCTCACTCGATCTCACGCTGATGTACCTGCTGGCCGCGGTGATCGGCGTGGTCGTCTGCCGCTACTTCAAGCTGCCGCCGATGCTGGGCTATCTGTCGGCCGGCGTGCTGATCGGACCGCATGCGTTCGCTCTTGCCCAGAACTCCGAAGGCATCCAGCACCTGGGCGAGTTCGGCGTCGTTTTCCTGATGTTCGTGATCGGTCTGGAATTCAGCCTGCCCAAGCTGCGCACCATGCGCAAGCACGTCTTCGGCCTGGGCCTGCTGCAGGTGATGCTGACCATCTCGATCGCGACGGCCGGCGCATTGCTGATCGCCCACTGGCTGCCGCCGAACTGGCGCCTGGGATGGAAGACCGCTTTCGTGCTGTCCGGCGCGCTCACGATGAGCAGCACCGCGATCGTCGTGAAGCTGATGGCGGAGCGCCTCGAACTCGACAGCGAGCACGGCAAGCGCGTGATGGGCGTGCTGCTGTTCCAGGATCTTGCCGTGGTGCCGTTGCTGGTGCTGATTCCCGCACTCGGCGCGCCGCCGGAAACCCTGCTGAAGGCGCTGGGTTTCGCTCTGCTGAAGGCCACGTTCCTGATTGCGGTCCTGCTCTACGGCGGGCCGCGCGTGATGCGCTGGTGGCTCACGCTGGTCGCGCGCCGCCGCAGCGAGGAGTTGTTCATGCTCAACCTGCTGCTGGTCACGCTGGGGTTGGCGTGGCTCACCGAACTGGCGGGCTTGAGCCTGGCGCTGGGCGCCTTCGTGGCCGGCATGTTGGTGTCGGAGACCGAGTTCAAGCACCAGGTGGAGACGGACATCCGGCCCTTTCACGACGTGCTGCTGGGGCTTTTCTTCATCACGATCGGGATGTCGCTCGACTGGCACATCGTCGTCGACCGCTGGCTGCTGGTCGCCGTGCTGCTGTTGCTGCCGCTGACCTTCAAGTTGGTGCTGGTGACGGTGCTGGCCCGCTGGCTTGGCGCGACCACCGGCGTCTCGCTGCGCACCGGCCTCTACCTCGCGCAGGCGGGGGAGTTCGGCTTTGTGCTGCTGGCCCTGGCTCAGGGGAAGGATCTGCTCCCGGCGTGGCTGGTGAATCCGGTCCTGGCTTCGATGGTGCTATCGATGCTGTCGACGCCTTTCATCATCATGTACAGCAACCGCATCGTTCGGAAGCTGGTGGCGAGCGACTGGCTGCAGCAGTCGCTCCAGATGACGACGATCGCGCGCAAGACGATCAATACCGCCCAGCACGTGATCATCTGCGGCTACGGGCGCTGCGGGCAGAACCTCGCCCGCGTGCTGGAGCGCGAAGGCATCCCTTACCTGGCGCTGGACCTGGACCCGGATCGAGTCCGGCAGGCCACCGCGGCAGGCGACTCGGTCGTGTTCGGCGACGCCGCGCGCCTGCAGGCGCTGATGGCGGCCGGCCTCGCGCGCGCCAGCGCGGTGGTCGTCACTTACCAGGACGTGCCGGGCGCCCTCAAGGTGCTGGCCAACACGCGGGCGCACGCGCCGCAGGTGCCGGTGATTGTGCGCACCCAGGACGATCGTGACCTCGAGAAACTGCAGGCGGCCGGCGCGACCGAGGTCGTGCCCGAGGCGATCGAGGGTTCGCTGATGCTCGCAAGCCATGCCCTCGCGCTGGTCGGCGTGCCGATGCGGCGCGTGATCCGCGTGGTGCAGGACCAGCGGGACGCCCGCTACAACCTGCTGCGCGGCTATTTTCACGGCGCCGATGACGACAACGCCGACGAACTCGACCACGAGCGGCTCAACACCTTTACGCTTTCGGACGGTGCCCGGGCCATCGGCCAGCCGCTGGCGCGGCTTGCGCTTCAAGCCCTGGGGGTGCGGGTCGCGAGCCTGCGCCGCCGCGATGGCAAGGCGGCCGATGCGACCGACGACACGGTGCTGGCGGACGGCGATACGCTGGTGCTGTCAGGCAAGCCCGGCGCGCTGGCCATGGCGATCGAGAAGCTGCAGAAGGGCTGATCCGCGGACAGGCGGATCAATTGAGCAGCGTCGGGTTGCGCCTCTCTTCGTCGATCTGCTGCTGACGGCGGACGGCTTCGCATTGCGCATGCACCCTGTAGTCCGCCTTGGCGCACTGCGCCGCCATGCATTGGGCGCGCGCGAAGAAGTTCAAGCCTGCGCAGTGCGATTGCGGCGTCGCGAGCGCCACTGGCTGCGGCGCAGGTGGAGGTGCAGGTTCCGGCGCGGGTGCCTCGGGGGGTGGCGCTGCGACGGCCACTCCAGGCGTTCGTTTGCGAGCCTTCGGCGCCGCCGCGACGACGGGCTTCACCGTCTCGGCAGGCGGTGTCTCGGCCACCGGAGGAAGCGTCGGCGCGAGCTGAACCGGCTCGGCCACTTGCACGACGGGCGGTGACGCCGCCGTTTCAACGGGGGCCGGCACCACCGGTTCGATGGGAACTGGGGTCGCGAACTCCTTCGCCACTGCCGGCACAGCCGAGTTGCGGGAGTTGTAGACGTATCCCCAACCGACCGCGACGAGAAGCACGACGGCAATCAGCACGCTCCACGCGCCGAGCCGACGCGCGACCGACGCCCGCTTGTCGGCAGGTCTCGGCGAACGGGAGGAGCGCGATGCGGAGCGGCGAATGGTTCGGGAGGGGATCGCGGAAGACGACGGGCCCATGACCGGATGCGCCGACCCGTTCCGGGAGCGGCGCATCGCGATGCCTTCGCCCGCCGCCAGCGGCGGAACGAGAGGGTTGAAGCGCTCCGCGGCGGCATCGGCCTGATACGCCATGCGCTGCGTCGCGGGCCATTCGTCATCGACGTTTGGCAGTCTCGCGACGGGTGCCGCGGCGGACATGGGGATCGGCAGGGGAACAGGGAGAGTCAAGCTCAACCGCCGCCCGCAGCCCTTGCAGAACTTGCTGTCACCCCGGTTGGCGGTTCTGCACTCGGCGCACACCACGGCCATCTTGAGCCCTTCGAACGATCTGAAACCTGCCTCGGCGATACAGGCCGGGCGTCAGGTTACCGCGACCCGCTTGGGTTTGTTCACCATGCGTCTGGCGATGACGGCGCCCAGACCCATGGTGAGTTCAAGGGCGAGATTCGGCTGGCGGTTCGACATTTCGGCAAATCGGATGGCGGTAAGCCGCCAGACGCGGGCCGAGCCGGTCGCCACCACGTTGGCGGAACGCGGCAGACGGGAGAAGAACGCACCTTCGCCGACCACCGATCCGGGGTTGAGGATCGCCAATTGCATCTGGCCCCTGTCACCGATCAGATGGACGCTGAGCGCACCGCTTTCGATGAAGAACAAGGTGCGGTCGTTGGCACCCTGGTCGATCAGCACTTGGCCCGCCGACAGGTCGAAGGGCTGCAGGTAGCTGGCCAGCGTTTCCCACTGCTGCGCATTGAACGCCGGCGCAAAGGCGTCATAGCTGGTGTTTTGCGCGATGGCGCGGCAAAGATCCTGAATGCTGGATGACATCAATGTAAGCCCTGCTGTGGTGCGAGTATCTGCGAAACCGCAAATGAGCGGTGACACATATCACACAAATTCACATTCTCAACTATTTGCCAATACAGAAGCGGGAAAAGATCACGCCCAGCAGATCGTCGGCGCCGAATTCGCCGGTGATTTCATTGAGCGCGTTCTGCGCAAGCCGCAACTCTTCGGCCAGCAGGTCCAGGGATTGGGCGCGCGCAGCCAGATGCTCCGCGGCCGCGGCAACGTGGTGATCGACGCGCGTCAGCGCCTGCACATGGCGCGCCCTGGCGAGGTAGACGCCTTCGGGGACCGATTGCCATCCCGCTACTTCCAGCAGCCGGCACCGTAGCGCCTCGATGCCGAAACCGGTCTTGGCGGACAGGCTGATTCCGGCGCCCGGATTCGCGCCGGGGGCCGCGTCGAACTTGCTCCAGATGTCGATCACGGGGACGCTGGCCGGCAACTTGGTCGCCAGCAGGCGCGCGATCTCCTCGTCGGCTTGCGCGTAGTCGACCAGTGCCGCGCGCGTCAGGTCGTGGAGAAACAGCACCGCGTCCGCACCTTCGATCTGCCCCCAGGCGCGAGCAATGCCGATCTGCTCGACCTCGTCGACGCTGTCGCGCAGGCCCGCCGTGTCGACTACGTGGAGGGGCACGCCATGGATCTGGATGGTCTGTGACACCACGTCCCGTGTGGTGCCTGCGATGGAACTCACGATCGCCAGCTCGGCGCCGGCCAGCGCGTTGAGCAGGGAGCTCTTGCCCGCGTTGGGTTGCCCCGCGATCACGACCTTGATGCCTTCCCGCAACAGCGCACCCTGGCGCGCGCGCTGCTGCACCGCGTCCAGCTGAACCTTCAGCGCCGCCAGCTGGCCGATCGCATCGGCTTCCTGGAGAAAGTCGATTTCCTCGTCGGGGAAGTCGAGGGTGGCTTCGACCAGCATCCGCAGGCGCACGAGCGCGTCGAGCAGGGTGTGGATTTCCTGCGAGAACGCGCCTGACAGCGATCGGCCGGCGCTTCGGGCCGCGGCCTCGGTGCTGGCGTCGATCAGGTCGGCAATCGCCTCGGCCTGGGCCAGGTCGATCTTCCCGTTGAGGAAGGCGCGTTGGCTGAACTCTCCTGGCTCAGCCACGCGCAGTCCGGCGAGGCGGGGCTGGCCGGTGGCGAGGTCGACTTCCTCGGCCGCCTCCAGGCAGCGCGCGAGCAGCAGTTGCAGCACCACCGTGCCGCCGTGCGCCTGTAGCTCGAACACGTCTTCCCCGGTGAAGGAGTGGGGTGCCGGAAAGTGGATAGCCAGCCCGTGGTCGATGGGCGCGCCCAGCGCATCACGAAAGGGCAGGTAGGAGGCCTCGCGCGGTTTCAGCGCGCGCCCGCAGATCGCGGCGATGAGAGGCGCCATCCGCACGCCGGACACTCGCACGATCCCGACGGCGCCGCGGCCGGAAGCCGTGGCGATGGCAACGATCGGATCGGTGGTGCGCGCGAGCATGAAGGGGATTCTTTCAGCAAAAAGGGCCGCTTTCGCGGCCCTTCGTCAAGACGTGAGGGAAGACGTCTACTACTTGCCAAGCACGCCGAGGCGCTTGTTGATGAACCACTGCTGCGCGATCGACAGCACGTTGTTGGTGATCCAGTACAGCACCAGGCCCGCCGGGAAGAAGATGAACATCACGCTGAAGGCCAGCGGCATGATCCACATCAGCTTGGCCTGCATCGGGTCCGGCGGCGTGGGGTTGAGCCAGGTCTGGAACAGTGAGGTCGCGGTCATCACGACCGGCAGGATGAACCAGGGGTCCGGTGCCGAGAGATCCTGGATCCAGAGAATCCATGGTGCGTGGCGCATTTCGACGGACGACAGAAGCACCCAGTACAGCGCGATGAACACGGGGATCTGGATCACGATGGGGAAGCAGCCGCCCATCGGATTGACCTTTTCCTCGCGATAGATGCGCATCATCTCCTGCTGCATCTCCTGCGGCTTGTCCTTGAGCCGCTCGCGCATTTCCATGATCTTCGGATTGATGGCCTTCATCTTGGCCATGCTGGCGTAGGCCTTGGCATTGAGCCAGTAGAAGGCGGCCTTCAGCAGGACCACCAGGGCCACGATCGACCAGCCCCAGTTGCCGAGGATGCCGTGCAGTTGGTTCAGCAGCCAGTACAGCGGCTTGGAGATGATCGCGAAGATGCCGTAGTCCTTGACGAGGTCGAGGCCGGGTGCGATGGCTTCCAGCTTCTTTTCTTCCTCGGGACCGGCAAACAGGTTGCTCTCGATGGTGTGCGCCGCGCCGGGGGCCAGCTTCGGCACCTGGAGCACCATCGCGACCGAGAACAGGTTGTTGCCGAGATCGGCCACGCGGAACTCGCGCTTGATGGCGTCGCTCCCCGGCACATTGAGCAGCCATGCCGACACGAAGTAGTGCTGGACCATCGCCACCCAGCCGTCGTTGGCGGGCGCCGGCAACTCGACCTTGCCCTTGGCGATGGCCGAGAACTCGATCTTCTGGAACTTCTTCTGTTCCGTGTAGATGGCCGGACCGGTGAAGGTGTTGGTGCCGAACATGGTGCCCGCCGCGACCGTGCCGTGGCGAACGAACTGCAGGTAGAGCTGCGCGTCGCGCGGCTGGTCGCTGACGTTGACGATCTGGTGCTTGACGTGGATCGAGTAGTCGCCGCGCTGGAACACGTAGGTCTTGACGTATTTCAGGCCGCCCACGGGCTGCGACTCGAAGGCCACTTCCAGCGTATTCTGGCCATCGGCCAGCTGGCGCGGCCCGGGACGCGCGGTCATCAAGGTCAGGTGATTGGGGAAACGATCGCCGGTGTCGATGGTATTCAGCAGGCCGGTCTGGGCGACGTAGCGGGTTGCGGGCGAGCCGTTTTCCATCAGGGTGACGGGGCGGACTTCGTTTTCCGCGACGGGGAGGCCGACCAGGCGCCGCGCCCATTCGACCAGCCCGTGGTTGTTGGTCTGGTCAAGGAACTTCAGCAACTGCAATTCCGACAGCGTCCCGCCCTCGCCGTCGATCACCGCCTTGAAGACGTCAGTGGAAACGGTCACCTTTTCGCCGATGGCCGGGGCCGCACCTTGCGCGGGCACGGAGCCGCTGGCAGGAGCGGCAGCGGCAGGGACGCCGCTGGCGGACGTCGCAGCCGGCGCGACCGGCTGGTTGGCGGGCGCGGCCGTCTGGGTCGAAGGCAGGAAAGTCGGCTTGTGGCCGTTGTAGACCTGCCATTGGTCCCACAGCAGCACCAGCGAGAAACCAAAAATCACCCACAGGATGGTGCGGCGGATATCGTTCATGAAGAAGACTTCTTGTCGTCGGAAGAGAGAAAGGCAAAGAGCGAACCCGCTCGCGGGGTCGAGCGCTGTGCCTTCGGGGGGACCGGATCATGGCCGCCTTCGCACCAGGGCTGGCATCGGGCGATCCGGCGCAGCGTGAGATAGCTGCCGGTTGCCGCGCCGTGCTGTTCGAGCGCGGCGATGGCATAGACGGAACAGGTGGGCTCGAAACGGCACGCTTGGCCGAGCCAGGGACTCAGCAGCAGTCGGTATGCCTTCACGAGGCCGATCAGCAGGCGCTGCATCATGCGCGCGCCGTGGCGGCCCGCTGCAGCAATTGCAGCAGTTCGGCCCTGACGGCGGCCTTGAGTTTGTCGGACGTTGCGCTCACGAATTCCTTGCGATCGAAACCCGCGCGCAGGCGCACGACGTGCGCGGCCTGCGGCAACGAAGCTTCGGACGCGGCTGCGCTCACGGTATAGATCTGGCGTTTGATCGCGTTGCGGGTGACCGCGCGGCGGGCCCAGCGTTTGGGAACCATGGCTCCGAGCCACACGTCCTGCTTCTCGAACAGGGGTGCGGCGCCGGACGGAGCGTCCAGCGCGCAACGGTGCAGTGCAAAGTGGGCTGTGCGCGCCACGGTGGCACCTGCGAGTACGGCCTGGAATTGCGCGCGGGTCTTGAGCCGCTGCATGGAAGCCAACCGCAAGGCGCCGTCAGGGTGTGATGGCGCTTGCGACAGGACTGGCAACGGCGCCGGCGTGCCGTTAGACGGCGAGGCGCTTGCGGCCCTTGGCGCGGCGTGCGTTGATGACGGCACGGCCGCCGCGGGTCTTCATGCGGACCAGAAAGCCGTGGGTACGGGCGCGGCGGACTTTGGATGCTTGGTAAGTGCGTTTCATGATGGTTTTCCTGATTCACCGGCTGGCCGGCAGTTTTCCCCGGCGAGATCCGAGATACCCCGAAACACACAAAGAGGCTTTCAGGGAAACCCGCGATTATCGCAAATATTCGGGCAGTCGACAATCCCGGACATCTTCCGCACCCTTTCTGCATCCGTTGAAATGGTGTGGATAAGTTTTTGACAAGTTAGAATCCAGGGCGCATCGCGGGTGCGACTATCCACAACACGAACACGACAAATGGCCGAGGGACAAACCACTTTTCAGAGCACCCATGCCGGGTGACGGCGTCGGTGACAGCCTTTGGCAGGCCTGCGTCGAGCAACTCGCGCAGGAGTTGTCCGAACAGCAGTTCAACACATGGATCAAGCCGCTGACTGCCAAGGTCGCGGACGATCTTTCGCGGGTCACGGTCTTCGTGGCCAACCGTTTCAAGCTCGACTGGATCCGGGCCCAGTACGCCGGCAAGATTGCCGCCATGGCGGAGAAGCTCTATGGCCAGCCGGTCCTCATTGAGTTAGCGCTCGCTCCTCGGGAAATCGTTAACAGGCCTGTATCGATGGCCGTTGTTTCCGAGTCCGACGTGCCGCGCGAAATGGTCAGTCAAGGCGAGGACGTGGCCGCTGCGGCGTTCAAGAATCGCCTGAACTCGGGGCTCACTTTCGACACGCTCGTGGAGGGCACCGCCAACCGCATGGCACGCGCGGCGGCCATGCACGTGGCGGGCATGCCGGGGCATCTTTACAACCCCTTGTTCATCTACGGCGGCGTCGGTCTGGGCAAGACCCACCTGATGCACGCGGTGGGCAATCGGCTGCTGGCAGATCGGCCCGATTCGAAAGTTCTCTACATCCACGCGGAGCAATTTGTATCCGATGTGGTCAAAGCCTATCAGCGCAAGACTTTCGACGAGTTCAAGGAGCGCTACCACTCGCTCGATCTGCTGCTGATCGACGACGTCCAGTTCTTCGCGAACAAGGATCGGACGCAGGAAGAGTTCTTCAACGCCTTCGAGGCCCTGCTCGCGAAGAAGTCGCACATCGTCATGACGAGCGACACCTATCCGAAGGGGCTGGCCGACATCCACGAGCGCCTGGTGTCGCGCTTCGACTCGGGCCTGACGGTCGCGATCGAACCGCCCGAGCTCGAGATGCGCGTCGCCATCCTTATCAACAAGGCGCGCGCGGAGAGCGCCGAGATGCCCGAGGAAGTCGCCTTCTTCGTCGCGAAGAACGTGCGTTCCAACGTGCGCGAACTCGAAGGCGCGCTGCGCAAGATCCTCGCGTACTCGCGCTTCAACCAGAAGGAGATCTCGATCGCCCTGGCGCGCGAGGCGCTGCGCGACCTGCTGTCGATCCAGAACCGGCAGATCTCGGTCGAGAACATTCAGAAGACCGTCGCCGACTATTACAAGATCAAGGTCGCCGACATGTACTCGAAGAAGCGCCCGGCCTCGATCGCCCGGCCGCGCCAGATCGCGATGTACCTGGCCAAGGAGCTGACCCAGAAGAGCCTGCCGGAAATCGGTGAACTCTTCGGCGGTCGCGACCACACCACGGTCTTGCATGCGGTCCGGAAGATCTCGGGTGAGCGCCAGCAACTCACCGAACTCAACCAGCAACTGCACGTGCTGGAGCAGACGCTCAAGGGCTGATGGATGAAGGCGCTACGCAGATTCGCCAATCGCTGTCAAAGGACAACTCTGTGAGCAGTTCTGGCACAAGGCAGGGCTTGTCCACAGGCCCGGCGCGCGATCCGAAGTTGTTCGCGCCGCCGCGACAGCACGAAAGCGCGGCTGCGCACAGCCTGCCGGACCCCGCAAGTGCCTGTCACGAAAGCGGAAAATCACCCTGTCCACAGGGCAGCGCGTCCCTTATCTACTACTACTAATTTGAATTAAAGAAATAAAGGAAGAGGTAAGACATGATCGTTTTGAAGGCAACACAAGACAAAATCCTCGGCGCGCTGCAGTCGGTGGCAGGTATCGTGGAGCGGCGCCACACGCTGCCCATCCTGGCCAACGTGCTCATCCGCAAGACCGGCGGGCAGCTTCAGCTCACCACCAGCGACCTCGAGATCCAGATTCGTACGCACGCCGAACTGGGCGGCGATGAAGGCAATTTCACGACGACCATCGGCGCGCGTAAGCTGATCGACATCCTGCGCACCATGCCCTCCGACCAGACGGTCAGCCTCGAATCGAGCGCGAGCAAGCTGGTGCTCAAGGGCGGCAAGAGCCGGTTCACGCTGCAGTCGCTACCGGCCGAGGACTTTCCCCTGGTGCAGGAGTCGGCCAACTTCGGCCCCGTGTTCAGCGTGCCGCAGAAGACGCTCAAGGACCTGCTGGGCCAGGTGTCCTTCGCGATGGCGGTGCACGACATCCGCTACTACCTCAACGGCATCCTGTTCGTGGCCGAAGGTAAGCAGTTGAGCCTGGTGGCGACCGACGGGCACCGCTTGGCCTTTGCCTCCGCCACGCTCGACGTTGAAGTGCCGCGCCAGGAAGTCATCCTGCCGCGCAAGACGGTGCTCGAAATGCAGCGCCTGCTGTCCGATGCCGAAGGCGCGATCGAGATGCAGTTCGCGAACAACCAGGCCAAGTTCAGCTTCGGCGGCATGGAGTTCGTCACCAAGCTGGTCGAGGGCAAGTTCCCCGACTACAACCGCGTGATCCCCAAGAACCACAAGAACACCGTGACGCTGGGTCGCGCGCCGCTGCTGGCCAGCCTGCAGCGCACAGCGATCCTGACCAGCGAGAAGTTCAAGGGCGTGCGGCTCAACATCGAGCCCGGCACGCTGCGCATCGCGTCGAACAACGCCGAGCAGGAAGAAGCGCAAGATGAGCTCGACATCGACTACGGCGGCGACGCTATCGAGATCGGCTTCAACGTGACCTACCTGATCGACGCGCTCGCCAACATGAGCCAGGACATGGTGAAGATGGACTTCGCCGATTCCAACAGCTCGGTGCTGATGACGATTCCCGAGAACGCATCGTTCAAGTACGTCGTCATGCCCATGAGGATTTAGCACACCCCCAGGCTTGCCCACTTCGTGTGGCCGCCCACCCCCTTGCAGGGGGCAATACCTGCGGACCGGCGGAGCCGGATCCGCGGTATTCCTGAAATTGCGGTAGCTCCTGCTGCCGAGAGAGAAAGATTCTGATGAGCGAAGACAACAAGCCGGACGTGCCACACACCGAGCCGGTCTACACACCCGAAATCGACAGCGCGATTCCGATCGAGGTGACGCCGGCCGATACGTCCTATGGCGAGGGCTCCATCACGATCCTCGAAGGGCTCGAAGCGGTTCGCAAACGGCCGGGCATGTACATCGGCGACACGTCCGACGGCACGGGCCTGCACCACCTGGTGTTCGAGGTGGTCGACAACTCGATCGACGAAGCGCTGGCGGGCTATTGCGACGACATCGTCGTGACGATTCACACCGACAACTCGATCTCCGTCACCGACAACGGCCGCGGCATCCCGACCGGCGTCAAGATGGACGACAAGCACGAGCCGAAGCGCTCGGCGGCGGAAATCGCGCTCACCGAACTGCACGCGGGCGGCAAGTTCAACCAGAACAGCTACAAGGTCTCCGGCGGCCTGCACGGCGTGGGCGTGAGCTGCGTGAACGCGCTCAGCAAGATGCTGCGCCTCACGGTGCGCCGCGAAGGCAAGGTGCACACGCTGGAGTTCAGCAAGGGCTTCGTGCAGAACCGCATCGTCGATGTGGTCAACGGCGTCGAAGTGTCGCCGATGAAGGTGACGGGCGAGACCGAGAAGCGCGGCACTGAAGTGCACTTCCTGCCCGACACGGAAATCTTCAAGGAGAACGCCGATTTCCACTATGAAATCCTGAGCAAGCGCCTGCGCGAGCTGAGCTTCCTGAACAACGGCGTGCGCATCCGGCTGATCGATGAGCGCACGGGCAAGGAAGACGACTTCTCGGGCGCTGGCGGCGTCAAGGGCTTCGTCGAGTTCATCAACAAGGGCAAGACGGTCCTGCACCCGAATGTGTTCTACGCGATGGGAGAGAAGCCGGCCGATACCTACGGCGGCATTCCCGGCACGCACATCGGCGTCGAGGTCGCGATGCAGTGGAACAGCGGCTACAACGAGCAGGTGCTGTGCTTCACCAACAACATCCCGCAGCGCGATGGCGGGACCCACTTGACCGGCCTGCGTGCCGCGATGACCCGGGTCATCAACAAGTACATCGAAGAGAACGAGTTCGCCAAGAAGGCCAAGGTCGAAGTTACCGGCGACGACATGCGCGAAGGCCTGTGCTGCGTGCTGAGCGTGAAGGTGCCCGAGCCCAAGTTCTCCAGCCAGACCAAGGACAAGCTGGTGTCGAGCGAAGTGCGCGCCCCGGTCGAGGACATCGTCGGTCGACTGCTCTCCGACTACCTGCAGGAACGGCCGAACGACGCGAAGATCATCTGCGGCAAGATCGTCGAAGCCGCCCGCGCGCGCGAAGCCGCCCGCAAGGCGCGCGAAATGACGCGCCGCAAGGGCGTCCTCGATGGCATGGGCCTGCCGGGCAAGCTGGCCGACTGCCAGGAAAAGGACCCGGCACTGTGCGAGGTTTACCTGGTGGAGGGTGACTCCGCCGGCGGGTCCGCCAAGCAGGGCCGCGACCGGAAGTTCCAGGCCATCCTGCCGCTGCGCGGCAAGATCCTGAACGTCGAGAAAGCGCGCTACGAAAAGCTGCTGACCAGCAACGAAATCCTGACCATGATCACCGCGCTCGGCACCGGCATCGGCCGCGCGGGCGCGACGACCTCGGGCGGCGGCGCGGACGACTTCAACGTCGCCAAGCTGCGCTACCACCGCATCATCATCATGACCGACGCCGACGTGGACGGCGCGCACATCCGCACGCTGCTGCTGACCTTCTTCTACCGGCAGATGCCGGAACTGGTCGAGCGCGGTCACATCTACATCGCGCAGCCACCGCTCTACAAGGTGAAGGTCGGCAAGGAAGAGCAGTACCTCAAGGACGGCCCGGCGCTCGACGCCTTCCTGCTGAAGGTCGCGCTCAAGGACGCCAGCGTCATGACCGGCGGCGCCAACCCCACCATGCTCAGCGGCGACGCGCTGGCCGAGCTCGCGCGCAAGCACCAGCTGGCCGAGGCCGTCATCGCGCGCCTGGGCGTGTTCCTCGACGCTGCGGCCTTGCGCGCGATCGCCGATGGCGTTTCGCTCGACCTCGACACCACGCCCAGCGCCGAGGCCTCGGCCGTCGCGTTGCAGAACAAGCTGCGCGAGCTGAACACCACCGGCGCACCGGCGGATGTGTCGAGCGAGTTCGACGCGCGCACCGACAAGCCGCTGCTGCGCATCAGCCGCCGACACCACGGCAACATCAAGAGCAGCGTGCTCACGCAGGACTTCGTGCACGGCGCCGACTACGCCGCGCTGGCCGAAGCAGCCAAGACCTTCCGCGACCTGCTCGGCGAGGGTGCCGTCGTCAAGCGTGGCGAAGGCGAGAGGGCCAAGGAAGAAAAGGTCAGCGATTTCCGCGAAGCCATGCGCTGGCTCATCGGCCAAGCCGAGAACGCGACGGCGCGCCAGCGCTACAAGGGGCTGGGCGAGATGAACCCCGAGCAGCTTTGGGAGACGACCATGGACCCCAACGTGCGGCGCCTGCTGCGCGTGCAGATCGACGACGCGATCGAGGCGGACCGCGTGTTCACGATGCTGATGGGCGACGAGGTGGAGCCGCGGCGGGAGTTCATCGAGCAGAACGCGTTGCGGGCGGCGAATATCGACGTGTAGGTTGCGGTCGCCAGCGATGTGGCCGGAACTGCAGGCAATGGGCTTGCGCCTTGCCCGAGCTGTCGCCACGGCTCTACTGTTGTGTCCGGCCGCAGGATTTGCCGCGTCCGAGGCACAAGCGTTGAGCCAGGACTACGGCTGCATCTCCTGCCACGGCCTGGTCCGCAAACAGGTCGGGCCGGGCTTTGCGCAGATTGCGGCGCGTTATCGCAACGACCCGTCCGCGCCCGCCCAACTCGCCACCAGGATCCGCAATGGCAGTGTCGGATCCTGGGGCCGCGTCATCATGCCGCGGCAATTCAAGGTCACCGATTCGGACGCCAAGGCGCTGGCCGAATGGGTTCTCTCGCAGCCCTCACCGCCCTGAAGCAGCCAGCGACACCCCGCCTGGTGCACGACCCAGCGCGGCCACGATCGCCGCAGCCACCAGCACGAGCGCTCCGCTCAGCATCATGGTGTTCGAGATGCCGTAGGCGTCGACGGTGACGCCGCCAAGCAGGGCGCCCGAAGCAATCGCCACCTGGAATCCGCTCACGAGCAGCGCTTGTCCGGCCTCGGGTGCGTCGGGCACGGCCTCCAGCATCCAACCGGTGAGGGCGACCGGGATCAGCCCGAAGGCCACACCCCAGATGGCGACCACGGCGCCGCCTGCCATGAAGCCGGTACCGAGCAAGGTCGACAGCAACAGCGCCACCGCCAACAGCATGGCCGCCAGCAGCGTCGCGGTGCGCACGCTGCGCGCCACGAGGCTTCCGCCGATGAAGGTGCCGACGAAGCCGGCCGCGCCGTAGGTCAGCAGCAACGCCGTCACGGCGCCCGGGCCGAGGCCGAACACTTGCTGCAGCAGCGGCTTGAGGTACGTGTAAGCCCCGAAGTGCCCGGCGATGAGGAAGAGCACGGTCAGCAGCCCGACCTGTGCCATGCGTCGCGTCAGCGGCGTGAGCAGGTCGCGCGGCTGGATGGCACGGGCCGGCGGCATCGCGGGCAGCAACCACATCTGCACCAGCAGCACGCCGGCCGCCAGCAGGCCGGTCACGCCGAAGGCCGCGCGCCAGCCGGCAATGTTGCCGACCAGCGCGCCAGCTGGCACGCCGAACACGGTGGCGACCGAAATGCCTGCGAGCACGAGCGACATGGCCCGCGCCTGTGAGGCCGCCGGCACCAATTGAGTGGCGGCGCTCGGCGCGAAGGTCCAGAAGCCGCCGACGCACAGGCCCAGGAGAAGGCGGGCGACAAGCATGGTGGCGAAGTTGGGTGCAAAGGCGGCGAGCAGGTTCGACGCCACCAGCAGCGCGGTGAGCCACACCATCACGGTGCGCCGGTCGAGCCGGCCAGAGGCGACGATCAATGCCGGCCCCGCGAAGGCGGCGAGCACGCCCGGCATCGTGACCATGAGGCCGGCCGTCCCGTCGGACACCTGGAGGCCGCTCCCGATGTCGGTCAGCAGTCCGATCGGCAGGAATTCGGTCGTGACCATGGCGAAGGTGCCGACAGCGATGGAGCCGACCGCGAGCCAGGCGGATCGCGGCGTGTGGGTGATTTCGATTCGGGGTGGCAGCGCATCGGCGCAGGTCGTGCAGGGTGCGTTCATCGAAGGTCGTCCTGGAAAAGGCCGCTGGCGGCACATGCGCCGGCGGCTTCGTTGGGGAGGCACGGAGTTTGGAGGCGGATCGACGGTTGCGAAGGACGCTCCGGGAACATCTCAATTTCCGCTTTGCCAACAATTGGAAAACGCCGTTGCTTATGCGTTTTTCGATACCGCCGGCTGCGCGGCGCGTCGAGAATCCGCGTAAACGCTATTCCTAGCCCGACTCTTGCTAAGCAAAATCAGCGGCGGCCAGACGCCACTTTCGAGCAAGAGGACAGCACAGCATGAACCCGATCCGGTTTTGGGGGCCCGTGGCGGCCCTGGCGATCTTTGGCGCACTCGCCCCAGCCCATGCGCTGACCAACCCGCCCATCCAGACAGCCCAGGGCATCGAGTACATGTGCGGCGGAAAAAGCAGCGAAGAGGCCGCCTTCATGCAGACCGTCTCGCCACGCTGGGCCGCCACGCTCGAGTTCGGTGTCAGCCGGGCGAAGCCCGGCAACTTCCCCTCCGACGTGAAGGTTTCGGTGCGCGAGCGGTACACGGGCAGGCCGATCATGGAAGCCTCGACTGGCGCGCCCTTCATGCTCGCGCGGCTCGAACCCGGCGCCTACGAGGTCGAGGCCTCGATGGGCGGCGTCACGCTCAGGCAGCCGCTGGTGGTGTTCAACGGCATGGCCTCCAAAGCGGTCTTCGTGTGGCCGTCGAATGTCGATTTCGCCGCGACGATGGGCCTGCCTCGGCCCGAGCAACAGGCTTCGGTCCAAACCGGGGACTGAGCCTTCCAGATCAGGTTCTCCTAAGACTTGCTGCGGATAGTGGTCGCGTGAACTCTTCACGCCCCTTCGAGCAAAGGACACAGCGATGAGAACTCAGCGGATCTGGCAGCCCGCAGCTGCCTTCGCCATCGGCAGCGCGTCACTTTTCGGTGCATGGTCGGCGCATGCCGTCTACAACCCGCCCATTCACATGGCGAATGGCGTCGAATACATGAGCGGCGGCGCCAGCAGCGACGAGGCTGAGTTGATGGAGACGGTCGCCCCTCGATGGCCGGCCACTTTCGAGTTCTCGATCCGGGACAGCAAGCGCTCGGATTTCGCAGGCGTTGTGCTGGTGACGGTGCGAAATTCCGCTGGCGAGCCGGTGCTGAGCCGCGTTGTCGCCGATGGTCCGTTCATGGTGGCGCGTCTCGACCCGGGCCGCTATGAAGTCGAAGCCACGCTCGCGGGGCAGACCCTGAGGCAGCAGGTGGAGATCCTCGCGGGCAGCGGCACGCGCGCACTTTTTGTGTGGCCGGCGGGGACGAGCGTCAGCGCGCAGTCCTGAGGACCAAAATTAGGCGCCGTCAGGGTGGCATGCACCTTGAATGTCGAGCGTATCGCTCGCACATGGTGTGTCCGGGCGCGTGCCCGTCCTCAAGGCCCCGATGCCGCTTCGTCCCCTGATCGTTCTCACCGCCTTGCTGCACGTCTATATCGGACTGCGGCTGCTGCCTTCGCTGACGGCCTCGGCGGGCGGCTGGTGGCTGCTGCTGGCAGCGCTGGTTGTGTCGGCCGTGACCATGCCCCTGCCATTCGTCGGCGCGCGCTCCGGGCGCCGCCAGTTCGCTGACGGATGGAAATGGATCGGCTTGCTGAGCATGGGCTGGTTCTCGTCGATGTTCGGCCTCACGCTGGTGCGCGATGCGGGCCTGTTGCTGGCGTCGCTGGCATCGCTTGCGCTCGGCATGACGATCGACTGGCCGCGTTGGCGGGTCGCCAGCGCCGCCGCGGCGCCGCTGCTGGCCACGGCGATCACGCTGGTCGGCTTCCTCAACGCACGGCGCACGGCTGGCGTGGTGCGCGTCGACGTGCCGATCCGTAACCTGCCTTCGGCGCTGGATGGCTTCACGATCGCACAGCTCAGCGACATCCACGTCGGGCAGACGATCAAGCGCGGCTACATCCAGCGCATCGTCGATGCGGTCAATGAGCTCGGTGCCGACATGGTCGCGATCACGGGCGACCTGGTCGACGGCACGGTGCAGGAACTCCGCGAGCACATCGCACCCCTCGCGGGGCTTCGCGCGCGGCACGGTACCTTCGTGGTGACGGGCAACCACGAGTACTACGCTGGCGCGCATGCGTGGATCGCCGAATTGCGCCGGCTCGGCCTGCGCGTGCTGCTCAACGAGCACGTGGTGCTCCAGACGCGCAATGTGAAGGGCGCGCAGACCGACGAGGAGGTGTTGGAAAGCGCCCTCGTGGTGGCCGGCGTCACCGACTACACCGCAGTGCATTTCGATGCGGCGCACGCGAGCGATCCGCACGGTGCGCTGCACGACGCGCCCCCGCTGGTGCACACGCGAGTACTGCTGGCGCACCAGCCGCGCAGCGCGCCCGCCGCAGCCGATGCCGGCTACCACCTGCAGTTGTCGGGCCATACGCACGGCGGCCAGTTCTTTCCGTGGAATCTGTTCGTGCCGCTGCAGCAGCCCTTCACCGCGGGGCTGCACAAGCTGCGCGACATGTGGGTCTATACGAGCCGGGGCACCGGCTACTGGGGGCCACCGAAGCGCTTCGGCGCACCGTCGGAGATCACCTTGCTGCGCTTGGTGGCGGCGAGCTGAGCTCAGGCCGGCTTGATGTTGCGCGCTGCGCGCTCGTTGAGCGCATCGTAGTGGCGCAGCGCATGCACGGTCTCGCCGGCTCGATGGGCGCGTTCGGAAATCCGCATGCGCCAAGGCTGGCAAGCCTCGCGATACGCGAAGCTTGTGAGTCGACGATTTCTTCTGGCGCGGGCCCGGGCCCGCGCCGCGGCATCAGGTTTCTTGCGTCAGGGCCAACCGGCGCGCGTTCGAAGTCGCCTTGGCGTGGATGGGCTTGAGGCCCCGTTGCACGATGCGCGCACTGGCGCTGCTCAACTGGCTCACCGCGGCGGCGGAGCGCGTGGCGGCCGTGCCGAAGGCTTCGGCATGCGTCATGGCTTGCGCTGGCGTTGTGCTCGTGGCAAGCGAGAAGAGGGCCACGCCACCGCCGAGCCAGTGTTTGACCACGCGCTGGATGAGCGTGAACTGGGTGGTGTGAAGCTGATTCGCCATGGCGGCACCGGATTCGCCCACGGCCGCGAGTTTTTCGTGACCCATGAGCTGAAATTCGGCAATATCGCCATCACTGGGAGACAGGCCCGCTTTCGCGATGCGCTCGGTGCGCATCTGGATGACGGAGCCGGATGACAGGAGCATCTCGTTGGTCTTGACTACGACGTCCGCCCACAACATGAGCGGGTTGAAGAAGCGCGGGGAAGAGAAGCTGGGAGTCATGGAAGGGACTATAGGCGCCTGGCGTGCTCTTTGCTGCACTGCAACATCGATTGGTGATGCAGTCCTAGTTTTCGATGCGGCGACTGCCAACTTTGAGCGGGGACCAAAGCTAGAGAGCTTGTTACAAATAACTAACCTTGCGCAGGCAAAGTCGAATGTCCAACTCATCGTCCTGCTCGAAGGCGCTCCTTTGCACGGGCTGCCTGTTGTTCTCGGTCGCCGCCGTTGCTCACCCCGCGGATCAGGCGCTCGGCGTCTATCTCGAAGGAGGCGAGGCTCCGCATACCGAGGGCAACACGTCTTCGGTCACCGCCGGCATCGTCGTACCCTGGAGCCATCGAGAGCCTGGGGTCCCGCCGGGTGCGCTGACTTTCTACTGGGATTTCTTCCTGAGCACGTGGCGCGCGCCCGTGCCCAGCAGGCTCGAGAAGGACAGTTACACGCAAGCCGGCGTCATTGCCAATTGGCGCTGGCGCTTCGACCAGGGGGCATCCCCCTGGTTCGTCGAGGCCGGCGTCGGCGGCACGGTGATGGACAGCATCTATCGCACCGCCAGCCGCGAGTTCAGCACCACTTTCCAGTTCACTGAACAAGTGGGCGTGGGGCGCAACTTCGGACCGCAGGGAGAACACGAACTGTCCTTTCGTGTCCAGCACTTTTCGAACGCCGGTATCAAGGAGCCGAACCCCGGCGAGAACTTCTATCGAGTGCGCTACCTTTATCGCTTCTGAGTTCGCTGGATTCGATCACTGGCTGCGTGCATCGGAAGGCCGCTGGGCTTGCGGCCGCGCCATGCACTGAGGTCGCGCGGGGTTGAAGGCCTGGCGATAGCGCGCGAGCAGGGCATCCCCGTCGATCGCATCCCGCGCCATCTCCTGGTGCCGAATGCCCAGGCCGAACTCGAGGGCTTCGCCATTCCAGCGCACGCTGCGTTCCGGCGTGAGGATGGCCCATCGCAGATGCGCGAGGCGGCGCGCAAAGAAGGGCGCGACCGCCTCGGCAATGTGGTGATCCGGCTTGAACCAGGCGATGTGCAATGGCTCGGCGCCAGCGCCTTCATCCATGGCCTTGAAGCGGATCAGTGATTTCATCTTCTGGATGTCGCGGCGCACGGCCTGGGCCATGTGCAGGGCGCGCATGCGGTCGGAGTCGAGCGGGTTGCGACGCAGGTCCGGTTCATGCACGAGGCGCCACAACAGCCGGTAGAGCAGCACGAAGCGTGTCGGATCGTTATGAAGGATGACCGTGTCGCACAGCGACAGGAAGGAGCGGGGCAGGAAAAGATTCGTGGCGGCATGCGTGTCGCGCGCATCGGTCAAGGCCGTGATGGCGCTTTTCGTCATCCAGTCGGCACCGGCGGCCGCGTGCCACTGCGTGTCCTCGGGCGGCACCAGGCCTGCGAGCAATGCGCGGGCTTCACGGCGAAAGCCTGGCAAGTCGATCTCGCCCGAGAGGGTGACGGTGTGCTGCGACATGAGCACTAACTTAGGTCGCCGCCCTTGTGCGGCCTGTAGGCCTTCAGGCGATAAAGGAGGAGGCCGGCGCTGGCGCGACCTTATCCGACAGCACGCAGCGTCAGGCCTGGGGAGCTGGAGCCGTCTTGCGCAGCCGCTTGGCACGCAGCTCTGTCACCACGTAGAAGAGGCTCGCGACGATGAGCGGTAGCAGGTAGTAGATGGCGCGGTAGGCAAGCAGCGCACCGAGCAGCTTCTCCTG
Source organism: Variovorax sp. J22R115 (assembly GCF_030317005.1). NCBI lineage: Bacteria > Pseudomonadati > Pseudomonadota > Betaproteobacteria > Burkholderiales > Comamonadaceae > Variovorax > Variovorax sp. J22R115. The sequence goes on from NZ_JASZYM010000018.1 coordinate 61,872, forward strand.
GGGCACGCGGTGCGACAGCAGCGCGATGAACACCGCTTCGAGCACGCCGAGCCCGCCCGGCACGTGCGTGATGACGCCGGCCACGGCGGCGACCAGGAAGACTGCGAGCACCGTGGGGTAGGCCAGTTGTTGCTGCAGGAGGAACCAGATCACCCCACCGATCAGGCACCAGTTGCCGCAGGACATCGCGAGCTGAAGCAACGCGATGCGCAGCGGCGGCGTGTCCAGTTCCTGGTTGCGGATGCGCCAGGTGTGCTCGCGCGCGATCGCGCAAAGGGCGAGGTACGCGACCCCCACCAGCAACAGGGCCGCGCCGAGGAGGCGCAGGCCGCCGCCATCGATCTTCCAGTCGGGCGGCAGGCCCATGGGCCAGAAGCAGAAAGCCGCGCCCGCGACGACGAAGTAGCCGAACCAGTTGGTCAGCATGCTGAAGCCGAGCACGCGCGTGATGGTGTTGTTGTCGAGTCCCAGCCGCGAATAGAGCCGGTAGCGGAAAGCGACGCCGCCGACCAGCGAGCCCAGGTTGAGATTGAAGGCGTAGCTGATGAAGGTGACGCCCATCACAGTTCCTGTCGCGAGCTTGTGCCCCGTCATGCGGCGGCCGAGCAGGTCGTAGGTGCTGTACAGCGCATGGCTGCCGATGGCAAGGAGGAGGGCGGCCAGCAGCATCGGCAGGGGAATCGCCCGCACCGAATCGAGCACGTCGCTCCAATCGATGGTTCGAGCCTGCCGCACGATCAGGAAGATGACGATCGCGAAGAAAAGCCATGCCGCGATGCGCTTCAGCCATGGCCACCAGGCGTTCGCCGGACGGGATGGCGGCTCGACGGCGCCCATGGCGGAACCCCTGCTGCCGGCCATCAGGCCGCGTCCGTCTGGGTCGCGCCGCCGCGCGCCTCGGGCGCATCCAGTGGCTTCAGGCGCGGCGCGTGGCGCGGCAGCCAGCCCGCCCACGCCGGATACCAGCGCATCAGGTGGAAGATGAAAAAGCTGCGCACCAGCCGCCAGCCGCTCCATTCGGTCAGATCGGAGGTCTCCACCTGCTTGCAGCTGTGTTGCATCAGGTGATCGAGCCGCTCCCACAGCACCTGCGTGAAGGCCTTGTCGCGCACGATCACGTTCGCCTCGAGGTTCAAGGACAGGCTCAGCGGGTCCAGGTTGCTCGATCCGACGGTGCTCCACTGTTCGTCAACCAGCGCGACCTTGCCGTGCAGCGGCCGTTCGCAGTACTCGTAGATGCGCACGCCGGCATGCAGCAGGTGGTGGTACAGCATGCTGGCCGCCACCTTCACGATCGGCATGTCGGGCTCGCCTTGCAGGATCAGCCGCACGTCGACCCCGCGTCGCGCCGCGCGCCGCATCTCCTTGATCAGCCGGTAGCCGGGGAAGAAGTACGCATTGGCGATGACGATGCGCCGCCGCGCGCTGCGGATGGCGGCGCGGTAGTGGCGCTCGATGTCGTTGGTGTGCCGGCGGTTGTCGCGCGTCACGAACTGAGCCTCGGCCTCACCCGCGGGTCCGTTGTGTTCGTGCGTGGCCTTCAGGCGGCGCCGGAACCAGCCAGGCCCCTTGCCGCCGACCGCGATGGCATGCAGCACGAAGCGATGGATTTCCGAGACGATGGGTCCGGCAAGCTCCACGGCGTAGTCCTGCTTGGCCTTGGGGCCGAAGTCCATCAGATGGTCGGCCGAGTAGTTGATGCCGCCGACGAAGGCGAGCGAGCCGTCGATCACCACGATCTTGCGGTGCATGCGGCGGAAGGCATTGAGCCTCTGGCCGAAGAGGCGCTCGCCCGGATCGAAGACGCGTACCTTGACCCCGGCCGAGGTCAGCCCGCTGATGAACGCCGGCGACAGGTCGGGCGACCCGAAGCCGTCGATCATCAGGTCGACTTTCACGCCCCGCTGTGCTGCTGCGCGCATGGCCTCGTGGAGCTGGGTGCCGACCTTGTCCTCGAAGAGGATGAAGGTCTCGATGACCACCTCGCGCCGTGCCTCGCGAATGGCCTCGAACACGCGCGGGAAGAACTCCTCGCCGTTCTCCAGCAGATCGATTCGGTTGCCGCCGATCCATCGCTGGTGGCCGTTGGGTATTTCAGAGATGCTCATAGCTCGATCTCCGCCACCAGCGGCGCGTGGTCCGACAGGTGCGACCAGGGGCGGCGTGGCAACACCACCGGCGCATGGACGCTCGCGTTGCGCACATAGATGCGGTCCAACGGCAAGAGTGGGAAGCGCGCCGGAAAGGTCCGGGCCGCGCGGCCGTTGGCATGCACGAAGACTTCTCGCAGCGCGGCGCCTTGTTCCAGGATGTCATGCGCGCGGCCGCGCCAGTCGTTGAAGTCACCCGCCACGACCAGCGGGGCGTCGCCAGGCACTTCGTCGCGCACGATGTGACAGAGCAGTTCGAGTTGCTGCAGCCGGTGCACTTCCGACAGGCCCAGGTGCGCGCAGATCACGTGGACGTCGACTGGCCTCGCAGGCAGGCGCAGCACGCAATGCAGCATCCCCCGCTTTTCCGGACCGGTGATGGACACGTCATGGTTCTTGTAATGAACGATCGGAAACTTCGACAGCACCGCATTCCCGTGATGCCCCTTCGGATACACCGCATTGCGGCCGTAGGCGAACTGGGGCCACATCGTGTCGGCCAGGAATTCGTAGTGCGGAGCCTCGGGCCAGTTGTCGACCTTGCGCGAATGGCGCGAATGGGTTCCCAGCACTTCCTGCAGGAAAACGACATCCGCACCCACCGTGCGCACCGCTTCCCGCAACTCGGGGAGGATGAACTTGCGGTTCAGCGCCGTGAAGCCCTTGTGGGTGTTCACGGTCATCACCTTGAGCGACGTCGGCGGGGCTATCACGGCGGCTGAATGGGTGGAAGGCTTCACAGATGAGGTTGTAAGCCGAGGGATGCGCCGCAGGTGTAGGACGCACCACCTTCTTCGCTCGCCTGCGCGGCACGGCGGCCGGTTCCTACAGGGATGGCTCCCCCATCCCCACATGGCGCGACAGCAGAGGCTCCTACGGTGAACTCAGAGCTTGAAGGAAATGGGCTCGCATTCCGTTTGAAACCAACAAGGAGCCATCATCATGAAGCAAAGACTTCTAGCAACCACCGTGCTCGCCGGCCTGATGGGCGTGGCGGGCATGGCCTCGGCCCAGACCACCTCGATGCCCGCGCAGCCGGATCCGGCCGTGGCCGGACAGGCGAGCACCAAGACGCCGGCCGGCGTGGGCAACCCGACCCAGCGGCCTGACGGCACCAATCCCGCCTCGCGCGACGCGGTGAAGTCCGAGGCCCGCGTGCACAACCGCAACAATGCCAACAACCCTGTGCCCAAGGGCGAGGCGACCACGACGGTGAATCACCAGCCGAACGCCATGCCGCAGCCCACCGGCGAAATGTCGCGCAGCGAAGTGAGCCAGACGGGCCGCAAGGTCAAGCCCCGTTTCGGCGAGAAGGGTGAGCGGCCGGAAGTGCCGACCAACCCGAAGGACAAGACCGGGACGCCGCAATAAGCCCCCATTTCCGATCGTCATGAAAAAAGGCCCGCAGCGCCTGGGCGCTGCGGGCCTTTTTCGATGGCCGGCGAATCAGCTCTTGGCTGGCGGGGCCGGGTGGCGGTGCTGGCCGCCGTGCTCCCCGCGACCAAAGCGTGCCATCGACTCGGCGTCGAAGGTCTTCTGCTGCTCCGGCGTGAGCGCGGCATAGAAGCTGCGCGTGGCGTCGGCGCGCTGGGTGAACATCGCGCTGCGTTCGGCCTGGCGGGCCTGCATGCGGTCCAGGCGTTGCGGCGTGGTGAGCTTGGCGAACTCTGCGCGGTCCGTTCGGGCCTGCTCAGGGGAGCGAGCGGGCGGTTGCTGGGCCGTCGCGAAGGTGCTCCATGCGCCTTCCTGCGCCGGTGTCAACTTGAGCTTTTCCTTCAGCGCCGAGAGGCGTTCCGCACGATGCTGCTTCATGCGTTCGAAGCGTTGCGCGCGGTCCTCGCGGGCATGCTGGTGCTTCGCTGGGGGCTGGGCGCCAGGCTGGGCCTGGGTCGTCGCGGGCGATGCGGGTGCAAACTGCGGAGCCTGCTGCGCGAAGGCGCCAGCCGAGGCGAAGGCGGCGGAGGCCAGGAGACCTGCCCAGAGAAGGCTTTTGCGAGACGTGATCATGAGAGTGCTTCCTTTCGAAGAAGCCCGCCGCCGATGGGCAGCAGGTGAAGGGAAGTGTGGTCGCGCGATGTATCTCGACCGTGAGGCGGGAGTTAGCGCGCGTAAAGAAAAATGTACGCAGCCGTGCGAGCGACGGATTCTTGCGTGTCGAACACCTCGCGCGGGCTCAACCGAGCTTGCCGCTCTGGAAGTCCTGCATGGCTTGCATCACCTGCTCGCGCGTGTTCATGACGAAGGGGCCGTACTGTGCGATGGGCTCGCGGAGCGGCTTCCCCGCAATCAGCAGTGCCCGCGCCGGGCTGTGATTCGAAGCGGGCGCATGCAGCACGACCCCGTCCCTGCCGGCTTCGTTGCCGAGGATCGCCATGCGCTTGGTCGGGATCTCGCTGCTTCCGACGTAGAGCGATTCGCGGAACACGTAGAGCAGTGCGTTGTGCGTGTCCGGCAGCGGCTGCGAGAACTCGGCGCCGGGCGGCATCGTGATGTCGAGGTAGAGCGGCTCGGTGTGCTCGCGCTGCATGGCGCCCTTGATGCCGTGGCTCTCGCCGGCGATCAGGCGCACCTGCACGCCCGCCGGCGTGGTGAATTCGGGGATCTCCTCGCTCTGGATGTCGCGATACCAGGGGTCGCGCAGCTTGTCCCTGGCCGGCAGGTTGAGCCAGAGCTGGAAGCCTTCCATCAAGCCTTCTTCCTGCTCGGGCAGTTCGCTGTGGATCAACCCCCGGCCGGCCGTCATCCATTGCACACCGCCGTTGGAGAGCAGTCCTTCGTGTCCCTCGCTGTCGCGATGGCGCATGCGCCCCGAAATCATGTAGGTGACCGTTTCGAAGCCGCGGTGTGGATGGCTCGGAAAGCCGCCGATGTAGTCACCAGGGTTGTCGCTGCCGAAGGCGTCGAGCATCAGGTACGGGTCGAGCCGCTGCTGGAGCGTCTGGTGCAGCACGCGCGTGAGCTTGACGCCGTCGCCGTCGCTGGTGGAGACGCCGGCGACGATCTGGTCGATGCCGCGGGGCTGGGCGAGCGTCACCGGCTGGACGGCGTGCGCATGGTGAGCATGGCGTGGGGTGGTCATGCGCGGCATGGTGGCACGATGGTGACGACCGCGCTGTCGGTGGGGACGCCGGATCTGTGGCTGGGCGACGGGCGCGTGTTCAGCCCAGCGATTCGAGTTCCCAGGAGACGTTCTGCCAAGCCACGCCGAAGGCGCGGCTCGATGGCTGCGGCGTCGCGGACCGGATCGCATCGACGGCCCACTGGGCGCCTGCGCTCACGCTGTCGATGAGCGGTACCGGCACCTTGTCGGCGATGTCGGCCGCCATGCCGGCGAGCCCCGCCCCACCAAGGATGACGGCCTGCGCATCGAAGCGCAGGGCGGCCTCGCGGCAGGCTTCGGCCAGCAGCGCGCGGGCGCCCTGCGGGTCGGCGGCGAGCTGCGCGCCGGTCGGGGCCACGGTATGAATGCCGGCGAGCGATGCCGAGTAACCCAGCGACCATGCCAGCCTTTCGAGCATCGGCCGCCAGGGTTCGCCGCCCGTCACGATGGCGAAGCGGCCCCGCTTCGCCGCGGACAGGAATGCCGCCTCCGCCAATCCGGTGACCGGCACGCCCGCGCCGGCGCGCAGCGCGAAGAGGCCCGGATCTCCGAAGCAGCCGATCAGCACGGCATCGGGCCGCTCGCCGTGCGCGCGCGCCGCGGCCCAGGCATCGAGCGTCGCGTGCTGCGCCACCGCGTAGCTGGCTTCGCAGGCGATGTACGGTGCCCCGAAACGCGCAGTGACGGCTTTCACCTGCAGCGCATCACCGGCTCGCGCCTGCAAATGGCGTTGCAGCAACTCGCTGACCGAAGCCGAGGTGTTGGGGTTGATGACGAGCAGGCAAGCCATCAGCGTCCGCGCGTGGACCGCCTGCGCAACAGGGCCGCGGAACCGAGCGCGAGGGCCATCACGGCGAAGGACACGACGGTGGTCACCGTGCCGAGGGCGTAGATGGATGGCGTGGTCACGGTCGATGTCAGGCCCTGGAGTTCGAGCGGCAGGGTGTTGACGTCGCCGATGGCTTGCGAAGTGCGTGCGATTTCGTCCCAGCTCAGCGTGAAGCCGAACATGCCGATACCGACGATGGAGGGTCCGATCAACGGCAGCACCACGTGGCAGAAGCTCTGCCACGGCGTCGCGCCGAGATCGCGTGCGGCCTCTTCGTAGGCCGGGTTGAAGCGGTTGAACACCGCGAACATGATGAGCAGCCCGAAGGGCAGCGTCCACGTCAGATGGGCGCCCAGCGCGGAGGTGAGGAGGCCGAGCGCGGTGCCGTAGTTCTCTAGCGTGCTGGTGGCGTCCATCGCTACCAGGGCGCTCTTGATGCCGCCGTCGAGCAGGCGGAACTGCAGTCCGATGCCGAGCGACACGATGATCGACGGCATGATCAGGCTCGCCACCGTGATGAAGAACAAGGCGTTGCCACCCTTGAGCCGCTTGCGGAAGGCGAGGCCCGCGAGCACCGACAGCACCACGGTGAAGAGCATCACCACCGCACCCAGCATCAGCGAGCGGCGGAAAGCCGCGCCGATGTCGACCGTGCCCAGCCCTTCGGCGAGCTTGTGGAACCAGTGCAGCGAGACGCCGCGCAGCGGAAAGGTCAGCCCGCCCTCCGGCCCCTGGAAGCTGAGCACGAAGATCGTGATCATGGGCCCGTAGAGGAAGAGCACGAAGAGCGAGAAGACGATGGCCAGCGGCCAGAAGCCTGCGGAGCGCTGTTCACCGATCCGGTTGCTCATAGTTCCTTCCGGATATCCACCAGCCGGGTCAGTCCCCAGATGATCATCAGCACCACGGCCAGCAGGATCATCGCGTTCGCCGCGGCGAGCGGGAACTGCAGGTACGAGGTCTGCACCTGGATGATCTTGCCGATGGAGGCGATCTGCTGGCCGCCCATCACGCCGATGGTGACGAAGTCGCCCATGACGATGGTGATGACGAAGATCGAGCCGATCAGGATGCCGGTGCGCGACAGCGGCACGATCACGTTCCACAGCGTCTGCCAGCCCGATGCGCCGGAGTCGCTCGCGGCTTCGAGCAGGGAGCGGTCGATGCGCATCATCGAGTTGAAGATCGGCACGATCATGAACATCGTGTACAGGTGCACGAAGGCGAGCACCACCGAGAAGTCGGAGAACAGCAGCCACTCGATCGGCGTGTCGATCAGGCCCATGCCCATCAGGCCCTGGTTCACGAGGCCGTTGCGTCCGAGCAGCGGCACCCACGAGATCATGCGGATCACGTTCGAGGTCCAGAAGGGCACGGTGCACAGCACAAAGAGCAGCGTCTGGATGCCCGGCGAGCGCACGTGGAACGCCAGGAAGTAGGCCACCGCGAAGCCGACCACGAGCGTGATGGCCCAGACCAGCAGGCAGAACTTGAGCGTGCTGAGATAGGTCGACAGCGTGACGCAGAAGTCGCCGTTGTCGGTGAGGTGAGAGCAGCCTTCGAAGATGCTCAGATAGTTGCGCGGCGAGAGCGCGGGGATGAGTTCGTACTCGTTGAAGTTCCACAAGCTGACCATCGCGATCAGCGCCAGCGGGATCAGGAAGAACAGCAGGAACACCAGCGCGAACGGCGTCGCCTGCCACCACGCGCCGAGTGTGCGGGTGGGCTGCGGCGTGGCAACGGGCAAGCCGGCGACCTGTGAACTCATGGAAAGCGAAGCAATGGTCGATCCAGGAACACCGCAGAGCCGGCTTTGCCGGGCTGCCGGTGTTGCCCCCGGCAGGGGGTTGGCGAAGCGACACGAAGTGCGCGCAGCTTGGGGGGGAGCTTCATCAAGCGGCGACGAACTCGTTCCACTTCCGCACCATGTATTCGTTCTCGTCCATGACGGCGTTCCAGCAGGCGATCCCGCCCATGCGCTCTTCATAGCTGCCGCCGTCGCGCACCGCACCGGCCTTGGCGATCACGTCGCCTTGCGGGCTCTTGATGTCCTGCGTGGCGGGCTTGCCTTCCATCCAATAGGCCCACTCGTAGGGCTCCATCTTGGCCTTGGCGGTTTCCAGCACGGCGCTGTAGTAGCCCTGGCGATTGAGGTACGCGCCGGCCCAGCCGTCGAGGAACCAGTTGATGAACTCATAGGCGCCATCGAGCTTCTTGCCCGACAGGGTGGCCGGCAGGCCGAAGCCGGAGGCCCATGCGCGGTAGCCTTCCTTCAGCGGCTGGAAGGTGCACGCGATGCCCTTGCTGCGAACGGCCGTCACGGCCGGCGACCACATCGACTGGATCACCACTTCGCCCGAGGACATCAGGTTGACGGACTCGTTGAAGTCCTTCCACAGCGCGCGGAACTGGCCGGCCTTCTTGGCTTCGATCAGCGTCTTGATCGTGAGGTCGATCTCCGCCTTGGTCATGTTGCCCTTGTCGGCGTACTTGTGGATGCCCTTGGACTCCACCACCATGGCCGCGTCCATGATGCCGATCGACGGAATGTTCAGGATCGCGGCCTTGCCCTTGAACTCCGGGTTCAGCAGCTCGGCCCACGAGCCGATGGGGCGCTTGATGAGGTCGGGCCGGATGCCCAGCGTGTCGGCGTTGTAGGTGGTCGGGATCAGCGACATGAACTGCGTCGGCGACTTCGCGAAGGCCTTGCTCTTCTCGCCTTCCAGAAAGATCACCTTGATCGGCGCGGTGCCCTGGTCGCCCACCTTCTTGCCGGCGACTTCGCCCTTGGTGAAGAGCGTGGTGATCTTGTCGGCGTTCTTCACGCGCTTGGTGTCGATGCCCTTCAGGTTGCCAGTCGGCACGATCTTCTTGAGCGAGAAGTACTCGGTGTCGATGAGGTCGAAGCTGTTGGGCGCGGTGACCGCCCGCTTGGTCACGTCGTCGGTGGTCACCGCAACGTACTGGATCTCGATGCCGGTGTCGGCCTTGAACTTCTCGGCGATTGCCTTGTCCTGGTTGACCGCGGTGCCGAGGTAACGCAGGACGATCTTTTCCTGCGCATGGATGGCGGGGAACATGCCAGTCGCCAGGATGCCCGCCGTGCCCTGCAGCAGCGTTCGGCGCTGCACGCCGGTGGGGGACGGTTCGGTTTTTTTGGACATGGCAGGTCTCCTGGAAGGCAGTGATGAAGAAAGGGATGGAGGGAAAAAGCCGAAAGGACAGGGCACGCAGCGCAGGTCAGGACGCCATCGCGGCCAGTGCCGCCAGCGGCTCGTGGCGCGGGGGCGGCGTTCCGTTGGCAGTGCCATGCGGCCGCCGGGCGCCGGGTCCGAGCCTGCGGGCGTCGGCTTCGGTCCAGGTCAGGCGCACGCTTTCGCCGACTTCGTAGCTGCGCGAGACGAAGGACTTTTCGGACAGCAGCACGGAGACGCCGCTGCGTTCCGGCCGCTCGCCAGTGAGCCGCAGGCCCAGCAGCACGTAGGTGCCCTGGTACTCGACGTCGGTCACGTGGGCGGGGAGGCCGACCTCGCCGAGCGCGCCGATGGCCGGGACGATCTGTACGTGGTCGTTGCGCACGGCGACCAGGCCGTCGTGCAGGGCGAACACGTTGTGCCCGCCCATGAAGCGTGCGACAAACTCGCTGGAGGGGTGGTTGTAGACCTCGTGGGGCGAGCCGATCTGCTCGATCAGCCCGTGGTTCATCACCACCATCGTGTCGGCCAGCGCCATCGCCTCCTCCTGCGAGTGCGTGACGTGGATGAAGGTCAGGCCCAGTTCCTTCTGCCAGCGGCGCAGTTCGGCACGCATCTGGATGCGCAGGAAGGGGTCGAGCGCGGAAAGCGGCTCGTCGAGCAGCAGCACGCGCGGTTCGGTGATGAGTGCGCGGGCGAGCGCCACGCGCTGTTGCTGGCCGCCGGAGAGTTCGCCGGGCTTGCGTTCGGCCAGGTGCCCCATGGCCACGCGGTCGAGCAGGTTCTTCGCGCGCCGGTGGCGCTCGCTCTTCGAGACGCCCTTCATCTTGAGGCTGAATGCGACGTTGTCGAGCGCAGACAGGTGCGGAAAGAGCGCGAAGCTCTGGAACATCATCGCCGTGCCGCGGGATGCGGCCGGCAGGTTGGTGATGTTGCGGTTGTCGAGCAGGATGTCCCCGCCCGACACCGATTCGTGCCCCGCGACCATGCGCAGCGTCGTGCTCTTGCCGCAGCCCGAGGGGCCGAGCAGGCAGCAATAGCTCCCGCTTGCGATGCGCAGGTCGATCTGATCGACGGCTGGCGGCGCACCGGCGGCGTAGCACTTGCTCAGTGCGACGATTTCAACGGCTGCGGGCGGAGGGGCGGTGACAGCATCCATTGATGCTGCTGGTGCAAGACATGTGCCAGCGATCCCGGGGGCTGCCCGGCGGCATGTGCGCCGATTTGGTGCAGCCGGGCGGCTTCAGGGTGGGGTGAAGTGCGCGGTCGCGACGTTGCGGAGCAGCGCGTCGCGCTGCGGCTTGGTGATGCCGCGCACGCCTTCCGCGACCGTCTTGGCGCGGGCTGCATCGATGTTGCCGTCGCGCTGCCATTTTTCGACCGAGACGGCGGGGTTGTGCAGCATGGCGGCGAGCCAGACGGCCTGAGCCGGTTCGAGATTGCGGGCGCTGCGCTTGAAGTAGCGGCGGGCGGCGGCTTCGGCGCCGCACAGGTCGCGGCCCCAGGGCGCGTTGTCCAGATAGAGCTGGAGGATGCGGGCCTTGCCCAGCGTCTGTTCCATCTCGACCGCGTAGAGCAGTTCGCGCAGCTTGCGGTCGGTGCTGCGTTCGCCGCCGGTCACGAGCAGCTTGGCGAGCTGCTGGGTGAGCGTGCTGGCGCCGCGCTCTACCTGCGCGGCCTTCTGGTTGCTCTCGAGCGAGGGCATCAGTTCGGCAATGTCGTAGCCCGGGTGCGTGAAGAAGCGCTGGTCTTCCGCTGCGATGACCGAGCGGGCGAGCCAGCTTTCGTTCGTGAGCCGGCTTGGTGCGCCGCAACTGGTGCGCGCATTGATCATGGTCTCGGTGCCCAGCCCTTCGACGGTGAACTGCGAGATTCGGGGTTGCAGCGAGAAGGTGCGCGCGGGCAGCAAGACATGAGCACGCAGCCCGAAAGTGCCGCCGATGCGGCCGCGCTGCAGTTCGGGGAGGCCGGGAGCCAGCACGGCGTACCAGCGGGCGATGGGCACGTCCGGCACGTTGATGTTGAGCTGCAGGGCCTTCTGCGTGAGGCGGCCGTCCCAGTAGGCGCGCAGCATGCCGTCGCTGGCGCCGTCCGTGGCCGCCGGCGCGGTCCCGGGCGGGGAGGCCTCGAGGGTGCCGCCCAGCGCGCCGCCATCGCGGCGCACCGTGGCACGCAGGCGTTCGAGCCGGATGGGCGCCTCGCCGAGTGCCGGCACCGTGGCGCTGCACGGCGCGCATTGGAGCTCGAGGGTGCTGGTCGGATCGTTCCAGCCCAAGAGAACCGGACCGAAGTCGGTGTTGACGGTGCGGCCCGCCACCCAGGGGGCGAACCACGAGGAGGTGATCAGCCGGATCGCGGTCGGCACGCCGACGTCGATGGAGACGGGGCCGACCTTGACCCGGGCGGACCACTCGTCAGGACCGGGGGCCAGAGCCACCTTGACGATCAGGTACGCGGCGACGCCCGCCGTCAGCACCAGGGCCAGGATTGCGAAAAGCAGGTAAAGCAGCGCTTTTTTTAACAAATCTCTCTCACTCGATCCGTCTCGCCAGGGTCACAGCTTGCCACGGTCCGTGCGACCGCCCACTGGCCGCCGCCCAGTACCAGGCTGAAGTGTCGGTGAAAGCGTCCCCCTGGGCATCGACGATGCGCTCGCAGATGCGCATTTTTTGTGCGCCGTGGCGTTCGGCTGTGAAACAGCGCCACAGGCGGGCATGCACATCGCGCTCCAGCCGCGCCTGGGCGATGCCGTAGCCGAGCGCGCGGTAGCAATCGGCGGCCGGATGAAGCATGCGGGTCGACGTGTGGACCTGGCGCAGCACCAGCATCTGCTCGCCGTCGGTCAGGCGCGCGATGGCGCCGGGAAATTGCTGCGCGAAACGCTGCTCGACTTCGCTGAGAGCCAGGGGGCGCAGCGGCACGCCGTCCCACTCGCTCGGCCATTCCTCGAAGACGGCGGCGACGGCGGCGGGGGGCGGCGGCCGATGCAACGCGAAGGCCGCCGACCAGAGCACGCACAGCAGCATGACCAAGGCGAAGGCCGTCTTGTGCGCAATGCGATTGATGAAGCGGTTGGCGAGCCAGCAGTCAAAGAGCGGTATCGACACGGCGGCCTCCTGCGGAAGTGATCAGGCCCGGGGTGGCGGCGCGTTCCGCGCCTTGCCGGGAACGGGGGTCATGGGCCATGACCCGCGCGATGCCGCCGCACACCAAGGCGAGCAGCACGAGGCCGAACGCCTCGTGCAGCCATGGCGCCGGCGCATGGCCTGCGGCTTCGAGCGCGACCAGCACGGCGTTGCGAACGATGTTTCCGGTCAGCACGAGCAGGCCGACCGCCGGCAAGCGCGCGAAAAAGCCGCGATCGTTGCGTCCGGTCCAGTGCGCCACGACGCAGGCCGTGAAATAGCCGAGCCAGACCATTTGCACGCCGGAGCAGGGCGCGTCGACGATCACCAGTTGCCCGTCGACCAACAAGCTGCTGCCTTCGCGCGCCACGCCGAAGCCCGGTGCCAGCAGCCACCGGCTGGCTTCCGCCGTGACCACGCGCAGCGGATAGCCCGCATAGAACTGCAGCGAGGACAGCAGCGGCAGCGCGAGCACGGCCAGGCCGACGACAGGGAACGCCGCCACGCGCCGGGGCAGAAAGGCGAGCAGCCCGCAGGCGAAGGCCAGCACCGCCAGCAAACTCGCTGCCAGGGGCGGCAGGGAAGGCAGCGGGCCGATGCCTGTGCGCAGCATCGTGGCGACGAGCGTGCCGACGCTCGCCAGCGCCAGCCAGCCCAGGCGCGGCGCAGGGCGCAGTTCGCGCCGAAGCGTCCAGGTGAGCAGGGCCAGCGCCGCGAGCGAAAGCAGGCCCAGCGGATCGTCGGAACCATCGCGCATGCGCTGGGCCATCCAGATCCATACGGGCGTCAGCGCGACGGCCTGCAGCGCGAGCCATCCGGCAGCCGGCGCGCGGTCGAGATGGATGCCCCAGTCGATGACCCGAGGATGCGTGCGTGCGAGGAGAGCAAGAGACATGGCGATGCTTCCTCAGGAAGTGAAGCGGCGCGGATCGCTGCGGCGCGCGCGACGGCGCAGCATGGCCAACATCGAGAGCACCACTGCGATCGCGCCCAGCGTCTCGGGCTCCGGCGTGCTCGGCACCTCGGCGCCCAGGCTTTGACCGATGGCCAACTCGCTCACGCCCTTGGGCAACGGCACCGGCTGGTCGACGCCGACGCTGTTCTGCGGCGCCGCGTTGCGCACCACCTGGTCCACGGCGATGAAGCTCGTGTACTGCGTGAGGAGGCTGTAGCGCAGGCCCAGGTCGGTGATGCGCTGCCTGAGCGTGTCGCCGCCCTCCAGCGCTTCCTGGTCGCTCAGGCTCGCGATGCGATGGCGTGCCCACAGGGTGCGCAGCGCGGCCGCGTCCTGGCGCGTGTGCGGGTCGATCTTCAGGTCCTGCCGGTACGGGCCTTCGGCGCTGCGGCCCTCGATGAGCACGCGGCCCTTGGCTTCGCCGCGCCATTTGCCGAACACGATCACCGGGCGCTCGCCGAGTACATCGGGCAGGGCGGCGGGTTCCACGTCGTACACGTCGAGGCCTTCGAAGCGCGCCTTGACGCTGGTGAGCACGGGCGACTCGATCATCCGGCGGAAGCGCGCGGCCTGTTCGGGTGCCTGCACGGGGTCGGTGATGATGAAGGGCTCGCCCATGCCGGCCCGGGCGATGCCTTCCATCAGGTGCCGGTTGACCGATGAGCCGATGCCGAAGGCGAACACGTTGGCCTTCGAGAGGTTCTTGCGCACCAGTTCGAAGGCTTCGCGCTCGACCGTGACGTAGCCGTCGCTCACCACCACGATCGTGCGCGAGACCTCGTCGGACTTGGGTTCGGCATAGGCGCGCTTCAGTGCCGGAATCAGCTCCGTGCTGCCGCCGCCGCTGTAGTTGCGGATCGTGGCGAGCGCCTGCCCGATGTTGGCGCGAGTGGCCGGCACCGAGTGCGGCGAGAGCATGCGGTTGCTGCCCGAGAACAGCAGCACGTTGAAGGTGTCGCTGGGCCGCAGGCCGCCGATGAGCCGCTCCAGCACGACCTTGGCCGTGTCCAGCGGAAAGCCGTGCATCGAGCCCGAGATGTCGACCACGAAGATGTAGTCGCGCGGCGAGATGGCGCTGGCCGCCACCGACTTGGGCGGCTCCACCATCGCGAGGAAGAAGTTCTCGGCGTTGTCGCCCTGGCCCTTGTAGAGCATCAGGCCCGACTCGATGTGCTCGCCGGCAAGCCGGTAGTCGAGCACGAAGTCGCGGTCGTCGGCGGGCTCGCTGCTGCGGGCGAGCGCGATGTCGGCATGCTCGTTGCCGTCGCGCTGGCGCACGTCGATGGCGTGCGTGAGCGAGCGGACTTCCTGGATGCCCAGCGGCGTGTCGAGCGCGACCTTGAGCTGGAAGCTGGTGCTGGGTGCGACATCGGCGCGAAGCACCGGTTGCGCCACCCATGCGGCCTGCGCGTTCTGCGACTGCGGACTGTTGTAGCGCGGCCCCACCACCGTGGGAAAGACGAACTGGTAGTTGCCGCCCTGCGGCACCAGCAGCTCGGTGTAGCGCAACTGCACCTTCACGTCGTCGCCCGGCAGGATGTTGGCGACGTTCATCTGGAACACGTTGGGCAGGTGCTGTTCGAGCAGCGCGGCGGTCTTGCCTTCCTTCTTCGCGCTGTCGTATTCGATGCGCGCCTGCTCCTTCTCGCGGATCTGCGCGGTGATGAGGCGGTCGGCGAGCCGCACGTTGAGGCCGCTGACCGCTGCCCGGGTCGAACCGGGGAACACATACCGCGCCTCGATCGCGCGCCGGCCTTCGTTGCGGTAGGTCTGCGTCACGGTGACGTCGGCGATCACGCCGGAGATCTTCACGTCCACTTCCGTGCCCTTGAGCGGCAGGCGGTCCGTTTCCGGGTCATTGCTCTTCACGAAGAAGTAGGGGCTCTCGGTCTTCAGTCGCGGTCCCGGCGCTTCCTGCGCATGCACCGGCCGCGCGATCAGCATGACGAAGCCGGTGGCCGCGAGGCCCAGCGTGGTGAGCCAGAGCCAGCGGCCGGGGCGGGGTATGGAGCTTTCCATGACTTGGGTCCTCTTCCCTCGAAGGGTGCCGTGCAACGGTGCACGGAGGCCAATGTCAAGGTCTGCCGAGAAGGCAGTAGGAAGCCTGTTCGAAGTGGGCGGCGTTGTGTGAAGTCTGTGTGAAGTGAGGCCGGGAAGGACTTCACACTGGCTTCGGCTCGCTCCCGGAGTATTAGGGCTTCATCCCTTATGCAATTCCGGCGGGGAACTCGAGGGGGCGGCAACGCTCCTACCTGGGTCGACAGCGCTATTCAATTGATAGCAAAGTGTGCCCATCCGCCATGGGATTTCCTTCTTTTCCTCGGCGTCGACCCCTCACTAGCCATGTCCAAGAAACCTTCCTCCAGCGGGCCTGCGCGCCCGGACCGGTCGATCCGGCTGCGACGCGTTGCCATTTGGGGCGGCGCCGTCGCCGCGTCGGGCGCGCTCATCCTGCTGATTGCCGGCGGCATCGCGGCGGTCACGATCTATCCCAAGCTTCCGAGCGTTTCCGATCTTGCCGACTACCGGCCCAAGTTGCCGCTGCGGGTCTATTCGGCCGAAGGCGAGCTGATCGGCGAGTTCGGCGAGGAGCGCCGCAATCTCACGCCCTTCGCAGAGATTCCGCAGGTGATGAAGGATGCCGTGCTCGCCGTCGAGGATGCGCGCTTCTATGACCATGGCGGCGTCGACTACAAGGGCTTCGTGCGCGCGGCGCTGGCGAGCTTCAAGGGCGGAAGGCAGCAGGGCGCATCCACCATCACGATGCAGGTGGCGCGCAACGTCTACCTGAGCTCGGAGCGCACGCTGAGCCGCAAGACCTACGAGATCCTGTTGGCGTTGCGGCTCGAGCAGCAACTCACGAAGGACCAGATCCTCGAGATTTACCTCAACCAGATCTACCTGGGGAATCGCGCCTACGGTTTCGCCGCCGCTGCCGAAGCCTACTTCGGCAAGCCACTGCAGCACCTCACGATCGCCGAAGCCGCCATGCTCGCCGGCCTGCCGAAGGCACCGGGCACCAACAACCCCGTGAGCAATCCGCGCCGGGCACGTGCGCGCCAGCTCTACGTCATCGACCGCATGGCGGAGACCGGCTTCATCACCGCCGCGCAGGCGGCCGACGCCCGGAAGGAAGAACTGCATCTGCGCGATGCCGCCGACCCGAACCGCCTCCATGCGGAGTACGTGGCCGAGACCGTGCGCCAGATGATGCATGCACAGTACGGCGACAGCATCTATACGAGCGGCCTCCAGGTCCATACCTCGCTGGTCGCGGCCGATCAAGCGGCGGCCTACAAGTCGCTGCGCAAAGGCATCATGGATTACGAACGCCGGCAGGCCTATCGCGGCCCCGAGCAGGTCGTGGCCTTGCCCGCCGACCCGAAGGAACTCGACGAAGCGGTGGACGACGCACTGGCCGGCCACCCCGACAACGGCGACGTGATCTCGGCCGTGGTGCTCCAGGCCAGCAGCAAGGAAGTGACCGCGGTCCGCGCGAACGGGGAGACTCTGCAGATCACGGGAGAAGGCCTGAAGCCTGCACAGTCCGGCCTGTCCGAGAAGGCGGCGGCCGCCATCAAGATCCGCCGCGGCGCGGTGATCCGTGTCGCGAAGACGCCGAAGGACACCTGGGAGATCACCCAGCTGCCGGAAGTCGAAGGTGCCTTCATCGGCATGGACCCGCGCACCGGCGCCATCAAGGCATTGGTGGGCGGCTTCGACTACGGCAAGAACAAGTTCAACCACGTCACGCAGGCCTGGCGGCAGCCGGGTTCGAGCTTCAAGCCCTTCATCTACTCGGCGGCGCTGGAGAAGGGCTTCACGCCGGCCACGGTCGTCAATGACGCGCCGTTGTCCTTCGAGGGCGGCGCCGGCGGCCAGCCGTGGGAGCCGAAGAACTACGACAGCACCTACGAGGGACCGATCTCGCTGCGGCGCGCGCTCCAGCAATCCAAGAACACTGTCACCATCCGCGTGCTCCAGTCCATCGGCACCTCGTATGCGCAGGACTGGATCACTCAGTTCGGCTTCGACCACGACAAGCATCCTGCGAACTTGCCGATGGCGCTGGGCGCCGGCTCGGTCACGCCGATGCAGATGGCGGCGGGCTATTCGGTGTTCGCCAATGGCGGCTATCGCGTCAATCCCTATCTGGTCACGCGCGTCACGGACATGAAGGGCAAGGTCCTGCTGGAGACCGAGCCGCCGGTGCTCGACGAATCGAGGCGCGCGATTCCGCAGCGCAACGCCTTCATCATGAGCTCGCTGCTCCAGAGCGTGGTCAAGAGCGGGACGGCCGTGAAGGCGCGCCAGGCGCTCAAGCGCGACGACCTCTACGGCAAGACCGGCACGACCAACGATTCGATCGACACCTGGTTCGCCGGCTTCCAACCGACGATGGTCGGCGTCGCGTGGGTCGGCTACGACACGCCGCGCCAGCTGGGCGTGCGCGGCGAGACGGGCGGCAGCCTGAGCCTGCCGATCTGGACCGGCTTCATGCAGACCGCGCTGAAGGGCGTGCCGGTGAGCGAGCCGGCGGTGCCGGGCGGTGTGCTCAACGTCGAAGGTGAGTGGTACTTCGACGACTTCGCGCCGGGCCGGGGTGTCGCCACCTTGGGCATCGACACGCCTGCACCGTTGCCGGTGGAGGAACTGGCGGGCGCAGCCGTGGGCGCGCCTGCGGAGCCCGAGGAACGCAACCGCATCCTCGATTTCTTCAGGTAGCGGCCTTCGCGGAGGAGGGATGTCGGCAGGTATCTACACTCCACATCCCTCTCCCCGAACGCAGTCATGGAATCTCTTACCCTGGTGGCGCTGATCGTCATCGGCGCCTACATCCTCAAGTCCCGCGACCAGCGGCAGCGCATTGCGCTGCTGGGAAGCCATCTGGGCAACTACCAAATCGAGAAGCTGATGGAGAACCTCACCGAGGGCTACCTGCGCTGCCTCGGCGAGGATGACCCGGCACGCCGCGAGCAGATCTGGGCGCTGCTGGACTCCACCGAGGAAAAGCTCTCGGCGCAGTTCGACAGCTTCGCCGCGGAGTTCTCCCGGCTCGACGAATCGGAAGCGCGCGTGAGCAAGTTTCCTGTGGCTATCCCCTACGTGCACCGGCTCTTTCCGGGTGCCTCCTTCGACCTGCGCAAGGCCTTCGCCATTCATGCGCGCGGCATCTCCGACGTCATGAAGAACGGCGCAGGACGCTCGCCCAAGGCCAAGGCCTTCACCCTGTCGGCCGAGCTCTTCCTGATGCAGCACACCTGCCACTGGTTCTGCAAGTCGAAGACGGTGGCCTCGGCGCGGATGCTGGCGCGGCACAAGACCTCGTACCAGCAGGTGCTCGATGCGGTGAGCCCGCAGACGCGCAACGCGTACCGCGAGCTGACCGGTCAGTGATGTGACAGCAGCGGCAGCGTGAGGGTGGCGAGCGCGCCGCCGCGCGGTGCGTTTACCAGTTCGACGCGGCCGCGATGCAGCGTCGCGATCTCCTTCACGAAGGCGAGGCCGAGACCCGTACTCTTCTTGTGGTTGTGCGGTCGCGCGAGCGAATAGAACTTCTCGAACACCTTGTCCTTGGCGTAGTCCGGGATGCCTTTGCCGCGATCGCGCACGCTGATTCGGGCCTGACGAGAATTGGTTTCGAGCGCGAGCAGCACCTCGGCGCCGGCGGGCGAGAAGTCGATGGCGTTGTCGAGCAGGTTGCTCACCGCGCGGCGCAACAGGAAGGGGTCGCCCTCGACGCGCCCTTCGTTGTGGATGGCCACGTTGACGCGGATGTCCCGTTGGGCCGCTGCGGCCTGCGCTCCGGCGGCGACGTCCTGCAGCAGAGGCGCCAGCGCGACGTTCTCGCTGCGCTCCAGTGCGCGCCGCGTTTCGAGCGCTGTGAGCTCCATCATGCGGTCGACGATCTCCTGGATGCGCTGCGTTTCGTGCGCGATGTTGCCGAGGAAGCGCTCGCGCTCCGCCTGCGGCATCGACGGCTCCTGGATCAACTCGGCCGCGCCGCGGATCGCCGACAGCGGGCTCTTGATTTCGTGCGTGAAGGTCTGCACGTAGTCGGCGACGTAGTTGCGGCCGGTGAGCGCATCGCGCATCTCGTGGACGCCGCTGCGCAGCGTATCGACCGCCCGGCGCACCATGCGCGAGAGGCTCAGGTCGCGCTGGCTGCGCAGCCAGCCGAAATAGTCGGAGATCAGGCCGAAGGGCCGCACCAGCCAGATGGACATGATGATCGCCAGCACCAGCAGCGCGAAGGCCGAGCCCACACCGACCCACAGCGTGCGCGCACGCGCATCCGTAACGAACTGGCCGAAACTCTGCACAGGCTTGCCCACGCTGACCATGCCGACGATCTCGTTGTCCCAGCGCACCGGTGCGCCGACGTACATCACGGAGGTCATCGGATCGCCCGAGATGTCGCGCGAGGTCCGTGCGCCGTACACGCCGGCGAGCGAGCGGCTCACGTCGCTGCGCTGCGAGTAGTCGGCGCCAGTGCTGCGGCCCATGGAGTCGAAGAGAACGCGGCCATTGCGGTCGGTGACGTACACGCGCAACTCGACGTGGCTCTTGTGCAGGTTGTAGATCTGCGCCGAGAACTGGCGCGCGTAGACCGAGCGGAAGAGCGGCTCCAGCCGCGCGGTGTTGATCGCGCCGGCGATCACGTCCTGCTCGATCAGGCTGGCGAGGAGTTGCGAGGTCTCGACCAGCGATTCCTCCGCCGACTCCCGGTAGCGCGGGTCGATGTCGGCGACGACGCGGTAGAGCAGGAAGGCGATGCCCGCCGTATAGATCAGCAGGATGCCGATGAAGATGCGGGTTCTTCGGGTCACACGCTCGGCGGCAGCTCTTCGTTGAGCGCGTAGCCAGTGCCGCGCAGCGTGCGGATCGGCTCGACCTCGGGCGCGACGGCCTTGAGTTTGGCGCGCAGCGTCTTGACGTGGGCATCCACGGTGCGGTCGAAGCTGTCGCTGGCCTCGTCCCAGACCAGGCTCAGCAGTTCGTCGCGCGTGAACACGCGGCCGGGGCGCTGGACCATGAGGCGCAGCAGCCCGTATTCGTAGCGCGAGAGTTCGAGCAGGCGGCCGTAGTAGCGGATTTGCATGCGATCGACGTCGAGCGCGAAGGGCATGAGGTGTGGCGTGCTGGCGGCAGGCGTGGCCGCCGTGGCGGTCACCGTGCCTTGTCCGGTGCGTCCGCTGCGGCGCAGGATGCTCCTCACGCGGGCCACGAGTTCGCGCGGCGAGAAAGGCTTGGCGATGTAGTCGTCCGCGCCGAGTTCGAGTCCGACCACGCGATCGATCTCGTCGCTGCGCGCGGTGAGGAACAGCATCGGCACCTCGGCGCCGGCCGGCAGCTTCTGTAGACGCTTGAACAGCTCGAAGCCGTTCATGTCGGGCAACCCCACGTCGAGGATGGCGAGCGCCGGCGGCTCAGCGGTGAACTGCGCGATCGCCTCTTCGGCGGTGGGGCACCACACGGGCACGAATCCGTCGGTCCGCAGCACGTATTGCAGGGTGTCGGCGATGCCGGATTCGTCTTCGGCAATGAGGATCCGCGGGTGGGCGAGCATGCCCCGGATGGTAGCGGGCCGGAACCTTTGCGCCGAGAGCGAAACGAACGGGGTCGAACACTCAGGAGGTATGTGTGAGCCCATCCGAAACCCGATCCATCGTGACGCTGAGCCTGCTGGCGGCCTTTGTCGATGGCGAGAAGCACGAGCGCGAGCGCGCCGAGATCAAGCGCATCGCCGAAGGTCTCTCGCAGGCCGACGGCGTGCAACTGCCGATGCTGTATCAGGACGTGTTGATGAAACGCGTGACGCTGGCCGACGTGGCAGCGCAGTTCCAGAGCGAAGAGGCCCGGCAGCTCGCCTACGAGATGGCCGTGTGTGTGTGCGATGCCGACGGCGTGCAGTCCGAGCCCGAGCGCCAGTTCCTGGCCCAGGTGCGCAGCGCGCTTCAGCTCGACACGCCGGCGGCCAGGCAGTTCGAGCAGGAAGCCGAAGCGATCGCCGCCGTGCCGCTGACGCCGGCTGCCGTCCCTGCGCCTGCGCCCACCGGCATGCCGGCGCCCGCCTCGACGGTGCCTGACGCGGAACTCGACCAGGCGATCCTCAACGCGGCCATCCTCAACGGCGCCCTCGAACTGCTGCCCGAGACACTCTCGACGATGGCGATCATTCCGCTGCAAATGAAGCTGGTCTACCGCATCGGCCAGGCCCACGGCTACCAGCTCGACAGTGGGCATGTGAAGGACTTCCTCGCGACCGTCGGCGTGGGCCTGACCTCGCAGTACCTCGAACAAGCCGGGCGCAAGCTGCTCGGCGGGCTGCTGGGCAAGGTCGGCGGTGGTTTGCTGCGCGGGGCCGGCAAGCAGGCCGTGAGTTCGGGCATGAGCTTCGCGACCACCTATGCGCTCGGCCACGTCGCCAAGCGCTACTACGCGGGCGGCCGCACGCTGTCCACGCAGATGCTGAAGGACATCTTTGCCAACGTGACGCAGGAGGCGCAGGGGCTTCAGTCGCGCTACCTGCCCGCCATGCAGGACAAGGCGCGCACGCTGGATGCGGGGAAGGTCCTGTCGATGGTGCGCGGCGCCTGAGGTGCCGCTGAGGGCGGCTCAGTGCAGATCGAAGCAGCAGCCCGCGTAGAAGGCTTTGTCACCGCCCTCGACGAACGGCACCTCGATCGGCTTGCCCTCGTTGCGCCACGCGTCGCGCCGCTTGTAGCCGGCCTCGGAGAGTTCGGCGAGCAGCGCGTCGTAGTGCTGGATGCGGTAGGGACAGACGGCAAAGCCGATGCTGTTGAGGGTGTAGAGCGTCTTGTCCGAATGCACCGCCGCCGTGTTGATGATGATGCGCCGGGGCTTGATCGGCAGCGCCGCGATGATTTCGGAGATCCGCAAGGGCAGGTACTGCAGGCTGCCCGAGGCATAGAGCACGTCATAGCCCGTGGCGTCGTGGAAGTCGGTGGTGAAGCCCAGCTGGTGCGTCGCCTCACGCTGGACGGCCAGATCCTGGCCCGTCTGCACGACACCGGGCACGTCGCAGACGGTCCAGCGCAGGTCGTTGGGAAAGGGCAGCACGCGGCGGAACGCGTAGTACTTGATGCCGACGTGGCCGCCGAGGTCGAACACTCTGCGCATGCCTTCCTCGAGCGCGCGGCTCACCCAGAACAGGCCTGGGTAATCGTAGAAGTAGAGCTGATGGCTGTAGAGCGTCTTGGCCGCCTCGGCGTTGTCGTAGCCGACGGCCTTGGTCGGCGGCGCATTGGCTTCGGCGTCGGCAAAACTCTCGAAGGAGCCCATGAAGAGGTTCTCTTCACGGTTCTCCAGAAACTTGCGGCGGTACGCGGCTTCCCGGACGGAAGAGGGCAGCAGACTCGACAGCATGGGACCCCTTTGGCGTCAAAGTGAATTGCCTACGCATTTTGCACTTTGAAACACAAAGTATTCAACTATTTGGATCGTTTTCCACGTTTCCTCGCGTTTTGAAGCCGCGACGCCTTGCCGGGGCGCCCCTATTGCGCCTTGTATCCAGCGTTTTCGATCGCCAGGATGATGTCCTGTCGCGGGTGTCCGCTCAGCACGTCGACGTGGCCGGTTTCGAGGTCGACCGTGACCTGCGCCTCCGGATCGATGGTGTGTACTGCCTGCTCCACCATGCTGACGCAGTGGCCGCAGCTCATGCCCGTGACCTGTAACTTCTGGCTCATCGTGGTTGCTCCTTCGTATGAATGAAGCGCCAGTTTGAACCTTCTCACGATGTCAATGTCCAGTGAGGGGGCGCTGGACCCGGCTTGGGGTACAAACGCCTACCTTTTTGCCGGCGAATCCATGCGAATCCTCCTTGTTGAAGACGATGCCGTCCTGCGCGGCGTGATGTTGCGCAGCCTTGGCGACGCGGGCCACCGCGTCGATGTGGCAGCCAGCGTCGAGGAGGCCGACCACCTGTGGCGCGTGCAGCGCTTCGACGCCGTGCTGCTCGACCTGAACCTGCCCGCGACGTCCAGCCCGACCAGCGGACTCGCGAGCGGGCTCACCGCGCTGCGCCATGCACGCGCACGCGGCGACCGCACGCCGGTGCTGGTGCTGACGGCCCGCGACCGCACGGAGGAGCGCATCGCCGGACTGGATGCCGGCGCCGACGACTATCTGGGCAAGCCCTTCGACCTGGCCGAGGTCGAGGCAAGGCTGCGCGCGCTGGTGCGGCGCGCGCAAGGCACGGAGGACATCGCGACGCTGGGACAACTGCGGCTCGATCGTCGGGCTCGCCGCTTCGCGATCAGCGGCATCCCGCTGGACCTGCCCGCTCGCGAGTTCGAGGTGCTGTGGGAGCTGATGAGCCCGCCCGGCCGCACGATCAGCAAGCGCGAGCTGTCGGACAAACTGTCGACCTTCGACGAGTCGCTGGGCGACAACGCACTGGAGGCCTTCATCTCCCGCCTGCGCAAGAAGCTGGTCGGCAGCGGCGCGGCGATCCGCACCCTGCGCGGCATCGGTTATCTGCTGGAAGCGGACGGGTGAGCGTGCGCGCGACGGCTGGCGCGGGTGCTGCCGCCGCGCCCTCGCTGACCGCGCGCGTGCTGCGGCGCGTGCTGCTGCCGCTGGCCCTGACCTGGCTGGTGGGCACCGCGGTCGCGCTGGTGGTGGCGAGCTATTTCACCGAGCAGGCTTTCGATCGCGGGATGCTCGACGATGCCTATGCGGTGTCGGCCAACGTACAGGCGGGCGAGCGCGACATCGAATTGCTGCTGTCGCCGCGCGAGGTCAACAACGTGCTGTTCGACCAGTCCGAGACCGTGTTCTTCGCGGTGCTGCGGCCCGACGGATCGCTGCTCGCCGGCCATGAGGGCCTGCAGGTGCCCGCGCCGGAGGAGGGCGCGCGCTATCGGTTCTCGCGCATCACCCACCAGGGCCAGGCCTTGCGCGCGGTGGCGTTGAACCACGATGCGCCCAATGCCTATCGCGTGGTGATTGCGCAAACCACGCGTGCTCGCACGGTGCTGGTCGAGCGGTTGCTGGCCTATTCGCTGGCGCCGCAATTCGTACTGCTCGCGTTGCTGGCAGCCTGGCTGTGGCGTGGCATCGACCGCGAGCTTCGGCCGCTCGGTGAATTGCGTCAGACGCTGGAACAACGCGATGCCCACGACCTCGCGCCGGTGCCCGTGGCGCGAAGCTCGCGCGAACTCGAACAGTTGGGCGACACGCTCAACGCACTGCTGGACCGGCTCGCGCTGAGCGCTTCCGCGCAGCGGGAGTTCGCGGGCAACGTCGCGCACGAACTGCGCACGCCGCTCGCGGGGATTCGCGCGCTGGCCGACTATGGATTGGCGCAGCAGTCACCTTCGGTGTGGCGCGAACAGCTGGAAAGCATCGCGCTGAGCCAGGCGCGTGCGAGCCATCTGGTGGACCAATTGCTGGCGCTCGCGCTGGCCGACGAGGGACGCACGGGCCTGCAGCGCGAGACGCTGCGACTGGATGAACTGGCGCAGCAGGCGGTGCTGCGGCATCTGGCGCGCGCCGATGCGCAAGGCGTGGATCTGGGCGCGCTCGGCCTCGACGAGGCCGTGACGGTAGAGGCGAATGCCGCGCTGGTCGAAGGCATCCTCGACAATCTGATCGACAACGCGCTGCGTTACGGCGGGCGCACGATCACCATCGAGCTGGCGGGCCACACGCTGGCAGTGATCGATGACGGCCCCGGCATTCCGCCCGAGGCGCAGCGCGACCTGATGAAGCGCTGGGCCCAAGGCCCTGCCGGCCAGAAGCTCGGACAGGGCGCGGGACTGGGGCTCGCGATCGTCGCCCGCTACGCGAAGCTGCTGGGCGCGGAACTCGGCTTCGCGAAGGCATCGGATGAAGGCGGGTTGCGGGTCAGCGTCGCCTTCCCGACGACCTGACGCAGCCCGCGGCTTTCAGGCCAGTGCCGGGTAGTCGATGTAGCCGGCTTCGCCGCCGCCATAGAACGTGTTCTTGTCCCATTGGTTCAGCGGCGCACCTTCGCGCAGACGACGCACCAGGTCCGGGTTGGAGATGAAGGGCTTGCCGAAGGCAACGAGGTCATCGCCTTCCTTCAGCGCCTCTTCGGCCAGCGGCTTGTCGTAGCCGTTGTTCACCATCCACGCGGCCTTGCCCCCCGCCTGGCGGTAGGCGGCCTTGAGGGCTTCGTAATCGAAGGGGCGATCGTCGATCTCGCGGGGGCCGCCGGTGGCGCCTTCGATGATGTGGATATAGGCGAGGCCGAGCGGTGCGAGCTGCTTGACCACGTAGTCGAACAGCGGCTGCGGGTTGTCGTCGTGTGCGTCGTTGGCGGGCGTCACCGGCGAGAGGCGGATGCCGACCTTGCCGCCGCCGACCGCATCGACCACGGCGCGCGTCACTTCGAGCAGCAGGCGGGCGCGGTTCTCGATGCCGCCGCCGTAGTCGTCGGTGCGCTTGTTGCTGCCGGTCTTGAGGAACTGGTCGAGCAGGTAGCCGTTGGCACCGTGGATCTCGACGCCGTCGAAGCCCGAGGTCTCGACCGCGTTGCGCGCGGCCACGGCATAGGCGTGCACGATGCCGGGCAGTTCGCTCGCATCGAGCGCGCGGGGCTCGGAGGTTTCCGTGAAGGTGGGAACGCCGTTCTTGATCAGCACCGTCTTGGTCTTCGCCGTGATGGCGGAGGGTGCGACGGGCTTGCCGCCTTCGGGTTGCAGTTCGGTGTGCGAGACGCGGCCCACGTGCCAGAGCTGCACGACGATCTTGCCGCCCTCGGCGTGCACGGCGTCGGTGACGCGCTTCCACGCGTCGAGCTGCTGCGAACCATAGAGACCCGGCACGTCCGCATAGCCCTGGCCCTGATGGCTGATGGCCGTGGCTTCGGTGATGAGCAGGCCCGCGGTGGCGCGCTGCGCGTAGTAGGTGGCCGTGATGTCGCGCGGCACCGCGTTGGGCGAGCGGTTGCGCGTGAGGGGCGCCATGACGATACGGTTGCTCAGCTTCAGGTCGCCGGCCTGGACGGGCTCAAAGAGAGAGGACATTGTTCGAATTGCTGTTGTGGAGAATGAAGTCGAGGGTAATCCCCGTCCTTCAACCGCGCTGTCGCGAGGTTGTCGGTTTGCTGGTAGGCGTTGCCGCAGAATGGCCGCGCAACGCATGACCACCACGACTGCCGCCACCCTCACGCCTGCGCAAGCATTGCGCCTTGCGTTCGCTCTGTCCCTGGGGGCCGCGGTGTCGCTGGGCATCACGCGCTTTTCCTACGGCCTGCTGTTGCCGCCGATGCGCGCGGACCTTGGCTGGAGCTACACGCTCGCAGGCGGCATGAACACTGCGAATGCGGCCGGCTACCTGCTCGGCGCACTGATGACGCCGGCCCTGATGCGGCGCTTCGGTCCTGTTCCGTTGCTGATCGGTGGCGCGGTGTGGGCCAGCCTCTTCATGGTGGCGAGCGGGTTCTTCACCTCGGCGCCGGCGCTGCTGCTGCAGCGGCTCTTCGCCGGCATGGCAAGTGCCTGGGTGTTCGTCGCGGGTGGCTTGCTGGCTGCGCGGCTGGGCGCCTTGCAGCCGTCGCGCTCGGGCTTTCTGCTCGGTCTCTACTACGGCGGCACGGGCCTGGGCATCACGCTGTCGGCGCTGTTGGTGCCGGCGGTGCTGCAGGCCGCGTCGGGCGAGCCGCATGGCTGGGCCTGGGCGTGGTGGGCGCTGGCGCTGGCCAGCTTCACCGCGACGGCGGTGTTGGCCTTGGCGATGCGGGCCTTGCCGATGGAGGCGCGCGCGCATGTGCCCGCCTCTTCGTCCGACGCATCGCCGCGATCGACGCCCGTGCGTCGCTTCGGTTGGGCGCTGGCCGGCTACACGCTCTTCGGTGCCGGCTACATCGGCTACATGACTTTCGTGATCGCGCTGTTGCGCGAGCAAGGGGCGAAGCCGGGCGACATCACGGCCTTCTATGCCTTGCTGGGCGTGGCGTGCGTGGCCTCGTCGCGGCTGTGGGCGGGTCTTCTCGACCGGTTTCGCGGCGGCGGGCCGCAGGCCTTGCTCAACGCCTTGCTGGGCGTGGCGACGATGCTGCCGGTGCTGAGCCCGGCGTGGCCCGTGGCGATGGCTTCGGGCTTGCTGTTCGGCGCGGTGTTCCTGTCGGTGGTGGCGTCGACCACCGCACTCGTGCGCCACAACCTGCCGGCCGCGCAATGGGCGACCGGCATCAGCGCTTTCACGATTGCCTTCGCGCTGGGGCAGATCGTCGGGCCCACGGTGACCGGCTGGATCTCCGACGGAGAAGGCGGTCTGGCCCGTGGCCTGGTCGCCTCCGCGATCACGCTGTGGGCCGGTGCGCTGCTGGCATCGCGCCAGCGGGCGCTGCTTACTTGAGCAGTCCCTCTGCCTTCATGGCCTCCTGCACCGCGGGGCGTGCCGCAACGCGGGCATGCCAGGCATTCAGGTTGGCGAAAGACGCGATGTCGACCCCCGTCGGCTTCGCCCAGTTGGTGACGGTGAACAGGTAGCCGTCAGCGACCGTGAAGTGCTCGCCCATCAGGTAGTCCTTGCCTTCGAGCTGGCCGTCGAGCCATTCGTAGCGGGACTTGAGCTTGGTCTTGAAGGTGGTCTTGGCTTCTTCCGGCATGTTCGGGTTGAACAGCGGCGAGTAGCTCTTGTGGATCTCGGTGCCGATGAAGGTCAGCCACTCCTGCAGGCGGTAGCGCGACATCGTGCCGTTGGCCGGCGCGAGATTCTTGGTAGGGGCCAGGTCGGCGATGTACTGGACGATCGCGGGGCCCTCGCGCAGTCGGGTTCCGTCGTCGAGTTCGAGCAGGGGCACATAGCCGAGCGGGTTGATGCCGTAGTAGTCGGTGCCATCCTGGAGCTTGTGGCTCTTGGTGCTGGCCAGCACGGGTTCGAAGGCGAGGCCGGCTTCACGCATTGCGATGTGAGGGGACAGCGAGCAGGCGCCCGGCGAGTAGTACAGCTTCATGCGAAAAAACTCCAATGAAATGGCGGAAAGCGATTTTGCAAGGGGAGGTCGATGCTAGCGGGTTCGATGCCATCGCGTTTGTCCTACGGCGGCTCGCGCACCGCGACTATGAGCGGCGGCGCAGCGACTTTCTAAGCTAGCGGCGCTGCGGTGGATAGGCCATTGCCAGGAGTTTTTATGTTGAAGTACGCCATTGTTTTCGCGGTGATCTCATTGATTGCCGGCGCCCTTGGCTTTGGCGGCGTTGCCGCGGGCGCGGCCGGCATTGCCAAGGTGCTGTTCGGTCTGTTCTTGATCCTTGCCGTCGTGTTTCTCGTGCTGGCTGCGCTGGGCGTCGGTGCGGCGAAGAAAGCGCTGGACCGATGATGGAACTGTCCCCGATGCGATGGCCGCGCGTGCGGCCCCTGGTCGTTTTGCTCCAGAGCCCTGCGCATCGTGTGATGCGCGTGCTCCACGTGACGCAATCTCAATGGCAACTGCCTGCGCGGCGCGATCGCATGGGCGGTTCGCCGGGCGGGCAGCTCGGCGTGCAGTCCTGACACGCTCAACCCTTATCAACTAGAAGGCTGTGCCGCAGGCGCAGGAGGCTGATGCACTTCTCACACGTCGAAGCGGTGCTCGAATACGAGGTAGCCGCGCCTTCGCACCTGCTGCTCAACATCGAGGCGGCGCGCAGCGGTGCGCAGGCGCTGATCAGCGAGAACCTGGTGATCGAACCGGCCGTGGAGATGCAGGCCTTTTGCGACGAGAGCAGCGGCAATCGCTTCGTCCGCTTCGACGCGCAGCCGGGGCCGCTGAAGATCCGTTACCGAGCCAGCGTGCAGCGTTCGCATGTCGAGGTGCCGACCGATCTGCAAGAGGTGCCGGTGAACGAGGTGCCCAACGAAATCCTTCACTACATGATGCCGACACGTTATTGCGAGTCGGATCTGATGTCGCGCTGCGCGCAGCAGTTGTTTGGCGATCTGCCGCCCGGCATCGGGCGCGTGCAGGCCATCGTCGACTGGATTCACGAGAGCATCACGTACGAACCTGGAAGCAGTGTCTCGACCACGACGGCAAGCGAGGTGTTCGTCGAACGCGCCGGGGTGTGCCGCGATTTCGCGCACCTGGGCATCACCTTCTGTCGCGCGCTGAACATCCCGGCGCGGCTGGTGGTGGGTTATGTCTGGTTCGACGAGCCGCCGCAGGATTTCCATGCGGTGTTCGAGGCCTGGCTCGGCGGGCAGTGGGTCTTGTTCGACGCGACGCGCATGGCGCCCGTCGACCGGCTCGTTCGCGTGGGCACGGGCCGGGATGCCAAGGACGTAGCGTTCTGCACGATCTTCGGCCCGGTCAGCATGACGGGGAAGACCTTGACGGTGCGCGAGCTGCAGGATGAAGGCGTGGCGCCGTCGGCTGAGCCCGAGCCGAGCGGCCTGCTCGTCGGCATCGAAAAGCCAGTGCCCGTGTTGCCACACGACGCGGCGGACAAAGGGCAAGCCTCGGCCCATGTCGTGGCCGTCGCGGAATAGCCGGCACGCCCCAGGCTTGCCCACTTCGTAGTGGCCGCTCACCGCCTGCCGTTTACCTGCGGACCGGCAAAGCCGTTTCCTCGCTCTGAACTGTGGCGGTTTCATGCGTCGCGCGTCTCACGCTAACGCGGCGAGGAGAAAATGCTATCAAATTGATAGCAACAAATCCAAGTGGGATGCCTGACTCAAGACGCCCCACGCGCCCGGGCCGCATGTCCCCAGAAGTCGCACGAAGCCGCTGCGGCGATTAAAATTGGCGCCCCTTTCCGCAGCGCACGCGACAGTGCGCCCACCTCCCATGCTGTACCCCGAAGAATTCGATGTGATCGTCGTCGGCGGCGGTCATGCCGGCACCGAAGCCGCGCTGGCCTCCGCGCGAATGGGCGCTCGCACCTTGCTGCTCACCCACAACATCGAAACCCTGGGGCAGATGAGTTGCAATCCGTCGATCGGTGGCATTGGCAAGGGGCATCTGGTGAAAGAGGTCGACGCGCTGGGTGGCGCGATGGCCATTGCGACGGATGAGGGCGGCATTCAGTTCCGCATCCTCAATTCGAGCAAGGGGCCCGCCGTGCGTGCGACGCGTGCGCAAGCCGACCGTGTGCTCTACAAGGCGGCGATCCGCCGGCGGCTGGAGAACCAGCCGAACCTGTCCTTGTTCCAGCAAGCCGTGGACGATCTGATGATCGAGGGCGACAAGGTGGTCGGCGCCGTCACGCAAGTCGGCATTGCATTCCGCGCGCGCGCGGTGGTGCTGACGGCCGGGACTTTCCTGGACGGTCGCATCCACGTCGGCCTCGACAACTACCAGGCGGGGCGCGCGGGCGATCCGCCGGCGGTCAGCCTCTCGGCGCGGCTGAAGGAGTTGAAGCTGCCGCAAGGACGGCTGAAGACCGGAACGCCGCCGCGCCTCGACGGTCGGACCATCGACTTCTCCAAATGCGTCGAACAGCCTGGCGACGGCATGCCGGGCGGTGCCGGACCGATGCCCGTGTTCAGCTACATGGGCCATGCGGACATGCATCCGCAGCAGATGCCCTGCTGGATCACCAACACCAACGCGCGCACGCACGAGATCATCCGCTCGGGCTTCGACCGCAGCCCCATGTTCACCGGCAAGATCGACGGCATTGGGCCGCGCTACTGCCCGAGCGTGGAAGACAAGATCAATCGCTTTGCCGACAAGGAAAGCCATCAGATCTTTCTGGAGCCCGAAGGGCTGACCACCAACGAGTACTACCCGAACGGCATCTCAACCAGCCTGCCTTTCGACATTCAGTACCAGTTGGTGCGTTCGATGGTCGGCTTGGAGAACGCGCACATCCTGCGTCCGGGTTACGCGATCGAGTACGACTACTTCGATCCTCGTGAACTGAAGAGCAATTTCGAGACGCGCGCCATCCAGGGCTTGTTCTTCGCTGGGCAGATCAACGGCACGACGGGCTATGAGGAAGCCGCCGCCCAAGGGCTCTTTGCAGGGATCAATGCTGCGCTGCAGTGCAGGGGAGAGGCCGCCTGGCTGCCCCGGCGCGACGAAGCCTACTTGGGTGTTCTGGTCGATGACCTGATCACCAAGGGCGTGACCGAGCCCTACCGCATGTTCACCAGTCGGGCCGAGTTCCGCCTGCAACTTCGCGAGGACAACGCGGACATGCGCCTGACCGAAGCCGGCCGCAAGCTGGGGCTGGTGGATGACGCTCGTTGGGACGCCTTCTCGCGGAAGCGCGATGCTGTTTCACGTGAAACACAGCGCCTGGCGTCGATCTGGGTCAACCCGCGGAATTTACCGGCCGCCGAGTCGGAGCGGGTCCTAGGCAAGGCGATCGACCACGAATACAACCTGGGCGATTTGCTGCGTCGGCCCAACGTAAGCTACGAATCGCTGATGTCATTGGATGGCGGCAAATACAGTTCGGGCGAACCCCTGAGCGAAATGGAGATCGAGCAGATCGAGATTGCAGCCAAGTATTCCGGCTACATCAACCGCCAGCACGACGAGGTCGAGAGGGCGGCGCATTTCGAGAATCTCCAGTTGCCGGCCGACCTTGACTACGGTCAGGTCAAGGCACTGAGCTTCGAGGTTCGGCAAAAGCTGACCAAGCACCGTCCGGAAACGCTGGGCATTGCCTCACGGATTTCGGGCGTCACGCCGGCCGCGATCTCGCTGTTGATGATCCACCTGCGCAAGGGCGGTCATCGTGCTTTCGTTCAAGACGCGGCGGTCGAGCCCCAAGCCGCCGAATGAGCCAGGAACAACTGCTGCGCGATGGCGCACAACAACTCGGCATCGAATTGACGGATCGGCAGGGCGAACGGCTCCTGGCCTACGGCGCGCTCATATTGAAATGGAACAAGGTCTACAACCTGACCGCGTTGCGAGACCCGGCGACCGTGTTGACCCACCATTTGCTCGACAGCCTTTCGGTCATCAAGCCACTTCAGCGTGAACGATCGACGGAAGCCAAGCTGCTGGACGTCGGGGCAGGCGCCGGGTTGCCGGGCGTTGTCATCGCGATCCTTCGTGACGACATCGACGTAACGTGCCTGGATGCTGTGGCCAAGAAGACGGCGTTCGTCCAGCAGGTCGCATCTGAACTGGGCCTCCGCAATCTCCGCGGCTTGCATGCCCGGGTCGAATCCTTGACCGGCAGCTATGACGTCATCAGCTCCCGCGCTTTCGCATCGTTGCCGGATTTCATCACTGGCTCGGCCCACCTGCTAGCGTCCGGCGGCATCTGGCTGGCGATGAAGGGCAGGGCGCCCGACGACGAAATTGCCCAGCTTCCAGCCCAAGCGGCAGTGTTTCACGTGGAACAACTGTCGGTTCCAGGCCTCGATGCCGAGCGCTGCATCGTCTGGATGCGAAAACCCACCGCCTGAGCCGCGTCCGCCGCGTCGACCTCGCTTAGACTCGACGCTTCCCATCTGAGGCAATTTTCATGTTCGGCATCGCTGATTACGGCGCGTTCGTCGCGGCCATCGTCCTTTTTCTCGCGATTCCCGGACCGGGCAATCTGGCCCTCATCACCTCCACCAGCAAGGGTGGCATCCGCGGCGGACTGGCCGCCACCATCGGAGTGATTGCCGGCGATCAGGTGTTGATGTGGGCCGCCGTGGCCGGCGTCGCCACGCTGCTGACCGCCTACCCTGCCGCATTCAGCGCCGTGCAGTGGGTCGGTGCCGCCTATCTGGCGTGGCTCGGCTTCAAGATGCTGCGCACCAAGCCGGGCGCTGCGCCAATCCTCGATATCCACGCCGGGCAGTATTTCCGTCAGGCCATGGCGATTACGCTGCTGAACCCGAAGGCCATCGTTTTCTATATGGCCTTCTTCCCGCTGTTCGTCGATCCGGCTCGCCACCAAGGCCTCACGACCTTCGCTTTCATGGCCTTGACGATTGCCGTTCTGACCTTTCTGTACGGCTTGACCGCGACACTGCTGACGCATTTTCTGGCCGAACGCATGCGCGCCAACCCCCGCATCGCGGGCGTTCTCAACAAGCTGGCCGGTGTTTTCCTGATCGCCTTCGGCGTCAGGCTGGCGATCTCCAGGTAAGCATGACAGCTCTCCAAGCCCGTATTCCGCTGTTTGTCCACCGGCAAGGCGCCTGACCCATGGCAAAGATCTTCTGCATTGCGAACCAGAAGGGCGGCGTCGGCAAGACCACGACGACCGTCAATCTCGCGGCTGGACTGGCCAAGGTGGGACAGCGAGTGCTGATGATCGACCTCGATCCGCAGGGCAACGCCACCATGGGTTCGGGCATAGACAAGCGCCAGCTCGAAATGACCGTGTATGACGTGCTCCTCGAATCGGCCTCCGTGGCCGAAACGCGGGTGGCTTCCGAAAAGTGCGGCTACGACGTGCTGGGTGCCAATCGCGAACTGGCCGGCGCCGAGGTCGAAATGGTCGCCCTCGACCGGCGGGAGAAACGCTTGCGGACGGCGCTGGCCGCCGTCGGTGCCGAGTACGACTTCATTCTGATCGACTGCCCGCCGAGCCTGAGCCTGCTCACGCTGAACGGGCTGTGCGCCGCGCACGGCGTGATCGTGCCGATGCAATGCGAGTACTTCGCGCTGGAAGGGTTGACCGACTTGGTCAACACCATCAAGCAGGTGCATGCCAACCTCAACAAGAACCTGCAGATCATCGGCCTGCTGCGCGTGATGTTCGATCCGCGCATCACGCTGCAGCAGCAGGTCAGCGAGCAACTGAAGGCGCACTTCGGCGACAAGGTCTTCGATACCGTGATCCCTCGTAATGTGCGGCTGGCCGAGGCGCCGAGCTACGGGCTTCCGGGCGTGGTCTTCGATCCGGCCGCCAAGGGCAGCCAGGCCTTCGTGGCCTTCGCGCAGGAATTGGTTGAGAAGATGCCTCCCGCGAGCGCGCTGGCGGCGGAGGCGCCGGTGCCAGTTGCACCGGTCGCACCGGTGCCGATGGACCCGGCCACGGTGACTGACCAAGTGCCCGAAAACCCCTGAGGCCGGGATCGACCGCATCCCCTCCCACTTCCGCCAAGATGACCGTCACGAACATCCTGCTGCTGCCCGGTTGGCAGAACAGCGACCCTGCCCATTGGCAAAGCCGCTGGGAGGCGATCTACGGCGACCACCGCGTCGAGCAGCACGACTGGATGCGTCCGCTTCGCGGCGACTGGTCCGCCCGACTCGAAGAAGAAGTGATCGCGGCGCCGGGCCCGATTGCGTTGGTGGCGCACAGCCTCGGCTGCATCCTCGTTGCCGCCTGGGCAGCGCACTCGCGCCATGCCGGCAAGGTGCGCGCCGCACTGTTGGTGGCGCCCGGCGACGTGGAGCGCGACGACCTCTGCCAGATGATCCCCGGCTGGGCGCCCATCGTCCGCCAGCCGCTGCCGTTTCCCTCCTTGATGATCGCTGCCTATGACGACCCCTATTGCGACGCAGCACGCTCCCGGGACATGGCGCGCGACTGGGGCTCTCTCTATAGAGACGCCGGCGCCCGCGGCCACATCAACAGCGAATCCGGCCTGGGCGACTGGCCCGAAGGCCGAGCGCTGCTGAACGACCTACTGAAAGAAGACTGATCTCCATGGCCACCAAAAAACCCAAGGGCCTCGGCCGCGGACTCGAAGCCCTGCTCGGGCCCACCTTCAACGGGCCGGACATCGCGACCGCCGATGACGTCGCACCGCCCAACCCGACGACCCTGAACCTTGACCAGATGGTCCCCGGCGTCTACCAGCCCCGGACCCGCATGGACGAGGGCGCCCTGTACGAACTGGCCGAGAGCATCAAGGCGCAGGGCATCATGCAGCCCATCCTGGTCCGCCGCCTGGACCCGGATACGGCGCGCGCCAAGAACGTCGAGTTCGAAATCATCGCGGGTGAGCGCCGCTTCCGCGCCGCCAGCCTGGCGGGCCTCGAGAGCGTGCCCGTACTGGTGCGCGACGTGCCGAACGAGGCCGCGGCGGCCATGTCGCTGATCGAGAATATCCAGCGCGAAGACCTCAACCCGCTGGAAGAAGCCCAGGGCTTGCAGCGTTTAGTGGCAGAGTTTGGGCTCACTCACGAATCGGCGGCTCAGGCCGTGGGCCGCTCCCGCAGTGCTGCGAGCAACCTGCTGCGGTTGCTGAATCTGGCTGAGCCGGCGCAGGCCATGCTCATGGCCGGCGACATCGACATGGGCCACGCCCGTGCCTTGCTGTCGCTCGACAAGGGCACCCAGATCACCGCCGCGAACCAGATCGCCGCCAAGAAGATGTCAGTGCGGGAAGCGGAGGCGCTGGTCAAGAAGCTGGCGGCCGAATTCAGCCTCACGCCTTCACCCCGCCGCAGCGCCGGTGAGAAATCCCGTGACCTCCTTCGGGTCGAGGAAGAACTGGCCGACCTTCTGGCGGCCGAGGTCGAGGTTCGCATCAAGAAGCGCAGCAAGCGCGGGGGTCGTATCGAGGAGAGCGGCGAGTTGGCCATTCACTTCGGATCGCTCGATGCCCTCAACGGGCTGATCGACCGCATCCGCCAAACGGCATAGCTCGGCGGCAACGGATTCCTGGCTGTCCGGGTGATTGATTCATCCGGTTACTTCGGCCTATTCTCTGGTTTCGTTTTTAACCAGAAAGTATTAAGAGGAATCCGGCCATGGACAACACGAGACTTCCGCTCGCGGCCCTTGCCTTGGGCGCGCTGTGTCTGACCGGTTGCGAAACCACTGACATGCAGATGGGCAGCCAGAGCGCGAAGACCGTTGCGACCGGGAGCGCGGCGGGCAGCGCGTCGGCCAACACCAACGCGGCGCTGGAGAAATGCGCATCGCCGCTCGGCACGGTGTCGCTGGTGGAGAACCAGTCGGCGGGCTGGTACACGATCATCCGCAACGAATACAAGCTGCCGCCGACGGCCAACCTCCTGCGCCTGCTGGTGCAGCAATCGAACTGCTTCGTGGTGGTCGAG
Source organism: Variovorax sp. J22R115 (assembly GCF_030317005.1). NCBI lineage: Bacteria > Pseudomonadati > Pseudomonadota > Betaproteobacteria > Burkholderiales > Comamonadaceae > Variovorax > Variovorax sp. J22R115. The sequence goes on from NZ_JASZYM010000018.1 coordinate 98,119, forward strand.
CGCAGCGCCGCCGGCATGAATGCCATGTCCCGCGAACGCCAGCTCATGCAGTCCGGAGAGATGCGTCAGGGCAGCAACTTCGGCGCCGGCCAGATGGTGGCCTCCGACTACGCGCTGTCGCCGGAAATCGTCTTCAGCAACCAAAACGCCGGCGGGGTGGGCGGTGCGCTCGGCGGACTGGTGGGCGGCCGATACAGCGGCGTGCTTTCGGCCGTCGGCGGCAGCATGCAAACCAAGGAGGCCAGCGCGATGCTCACGCTGGTCGACAACCGCTCGGGTGTCCAGGTCTCCGCCTCGGAAGGAAGCGCCGCCAAGACCGATTTCGGCGCCTTCGGCTCGGTGTTCGGCGGCAGCGCTGCGGCGGGGCTCGGCGGCTACACCAACACGGCGCAAGGCAAGGTCATCAGCGCCGCCTTCATGGACGCGTTCAACCAGATGGTCGTCTCGCTGCGCAACTACAAGGCGCAGACGGTACAGGGCCAGGGTCTCGGCGGCGGCGGCCGCCTGGGCGTCGACGGCGGGGCGGCCCCCTCGCAAACTTCGGCGCCGGCGACGAATCGCACGAAAAAATAAGGCAGCGCTCAGGGTGCAAAAGCCCGGCGGCTCTTTCGAGCCCCGGGCTTTTTCATGGCCGTAGCCGGGAACTCAGAGACTGAAGATCTTTCCGGGATTCATGATGTTCTTCGGATCGAGCGCGCGCTTGATCGTCCGCATCATGTCGACCGCACCCGTGCCGGCCTCGTTTACCAGGAAGCCCATCTTGTGCAGCCCGACGCCGTGCTCGCCGGTGCAGGTGCCTTCCAGGGCCAGTGCACGCGACACCAGGGCGTGATTGAGTTTCTCGGCTGTTACGCGCTCTTCGGGTGCGTTGGGGTCGAGTAGATAGCCGAAGTGGAAATTGCCGTCGCCCACGTGGCCGACCAGGAAATAGGGGATGCCGCTGGCGTCGGCTTCGGCCACGGATTCGAGCAGGCAGTCTGCCAGGCGCGAGATCGGCACGCAGGTGTCGGTGGAAATCACACGGCAACCGGGGCGCGATTGCACGGCCGCGAAGTAGCTGTTGTGCCGTGCGGTCCAGAGGCGGGTGCGTTCCTCCGGCGTGCTGGCCCATTCGAAGGCCTTGCCACCATGGCCGCTTGCCAGTTCCTGCACCGTCTCGGCCTGTTCCTTCACGCCGGCCGGCGAGCCGTGGAATTCCATCAGCAGCATCGGCTCTTCGCGAAGGCCGAGCTTGGAATAGGCATTGACCATGCGCACGGTGTTCACGTCGATCAGTTCCACGCGCGCGATCGGCACGCCGAGCTGGATGACCTCGATGGTTGTGCGCACGGCGGCCTCGATGCTCGGGAAGGAGCAGATCGCTGCCGAGACGGCCTCGGGCAGCGGGTAGATGCGCAGGGTGACTTCGGTGATCACGCCCAGCGTGCCTTCGCTGCCGACCAGCAGCCGCGTGAGGTCGTAGCCCGCCGATGACTTCTTGGCGCGCGTGCCGGTGCGGATCACTTCGCCGCTGGCGGTGACCACTTCGAGGGCCAACACGTTCTCGCGCATCGTGCCGTAGCGCACGGCGTTCGTGCCGCTCGCGCGCGTGGCCGCCATGCCGCCGATCGAGGCGTCGGCACCGGGGTCGATCGGGAAGAAGAGGCCGGTGCTCTTGATCTCGTCATTGAGCTGCTTGCGCGTGACGCCGGGCTGCACGGTCACCGTGAGGTCGTCGGCATTGACGGACAGCACGCGGTTCATGCGGCTCACGTCGATGCTGATGCCGCCTTGCACGGCGAGCAGGTGACCTTCGAGCGACGAGCCGACGCCGAAGGGGATGACCGGCACGCTGTAGTCGCTCGCCAGCTTGACCGCATCGGCGACCTCCTGCGTGCTCTCGGCGAAGACCACGGCGGAAGGTGGTGGTGCGTCGAAGGACGATTCGTCGCGGCCGTGCTGCGTGCGCACTGCCAGTGCGGTCGAACAGCGATCGCCGAAGCGGGCCTTCAGGGCGTCGATCAGGGCGTCGGGCACCTCGCGCAGCGCGATCTCGGGCGTGAGATGGGAAAGGGCGGTGGGGGCGTTCATCGAGGCGATCTCCTGAAGGGTCTAACATTCTACGAACCGCACTCTCAAAAGCCACACATGGGCAACCGACTCACACAGATCGCGACGCGCACCGGCGACGACGGCACCACCGGCCTCGGCGACAACACGCGCGTGCCCAAGGACCACCTGCGCGTGCACGCGATGGGCGACGTCGACGAACTCAACTCGAACATCGGCGTCCTGCTGTGCGAGCCGATGCCGGACAGGCTGCGCGAACTGCTGGTCGATGTGCAGCACCAGCTGTTCAACCTGGGCGGTGAGCTGTCGATGCCTGGCTTCACCCTGTTCAAGCCCGACGCGCTGCTGCAACTTGACAATGCGCTCGCCGAACACAACGCGGCATTGCCGCGGCTGGCCGAATTCATTCTTCCCGCGGGCACGCGCGCGGCGTCGCTCGCGCACGTATGCCGCACCGTGGCCCGGCGGGCGGAGCGCGCCGTCGTGGCGCTGGGTGCCGACACAGAAATCAACGACACGCCGCGTCGCTACCTCAATCGCCTGAGCGATCTGCTCTTCGTGCTGGCGCGCGTGCTCAACCGCGTCGACGGCGGCGATGACGTCTACTGGAAGAGCGAACGCATGGCGCGAGCCGCTGCGGACGAGCAGGCTTCCGAAACCTGAGACAAAGGAGAATCCGGCAGATGACCCGAACTGAAAGAACCCGCGCCTTCCTGGCCCCCGCAGCCGCATGGATCATGCTGGGCGCACTGGCGCTTCCCGCCCACGCAGCCACCCACAACACGCACGACAGCAAGGTGCTGGGCGGCATCGAGCGAGGCGCGGATGCCACCGGCCGCGGCATCGAACGCGCCGGCAGTGCGACGAGACGGGGGGTGGATACGACGGCCGAGCGCGCGAGCGCCCCCGTCCGGCGCTGGGGTGAATCGCTGGGCCGCAAGCTCTCGCCTCATGCGGGCGCCAGGCCGTCTGCGCCAGCCGTCGGCCCGCAAGGCAACGCTCCTTGACGTGACACAGGCCGGGCCTCGCCCCGGCTTTACCTTGCTTCACCTCGCGCGTACATGCACCGGGTGAGCGCGATACATGCGCCTTCCACACTGGACTCCTCATCAATGCAGAAGGAGTTCCAGAATGAACAAGTCAAAGAGCATGGCAGTTGCTGCCGCGGCGCTCGCAATGTGCATGGCGGGAAGTGCCTTCGCGCAAGACTCGCGTTTCGATCGCGGACCCGATCGCAACAACGACCGCCATGACCGCCATGACCGCCACGAGCAGCAGTATCCCCGCCAGGGTGGTCCGAACAACGGCCACTACCAGCAGCGCCACCAGGATTTCCGTTCCGGGCCGCAGTACAGCCGCCCGGCCTACCCCAACCCGCACGTCGAATGGCGCAGGGGCGGGCGCGTGCCCAGCGAATACCGCGGTCGCGGCTACGTCGTCAACGATTGGCGCGGCCAGCACCGCCTCTACCAGCCGCCGCGCGGCTACCAGTGGGTCGGAGTGGGCGGCGACTTCGTGCTGGCGGCGGTCGCCACGGGCCTGATCGCACAGATCATCGTCGGCCAGTAGGCCCGAGGAGGGCGTCAGGTGGCGGTGGAGGGCGCCATCTGGGCGCACACGTTGCGCCCGGTGATCGTCAGGCGCAGCCCGCCGCCGTGCCATTCGAGCCAGTTCAGTCTTACGTAGGCATCGATGTCGTCGCCGTCGATCCGGTCGGCCTGGTGTTGCTGCAGGTGTCCGACCGTGGCCGGCAGGGCCTGCCGCAGTCGTTCACGGGCCGCGGCTTCGGCGTCCGCCTTGGAAGAAACGCGCGTCTGAGAATTCGATGCCATGACTGATTCGATCTGATCGCTTAGGAAATCGCACCAATGTACGCTTCCTGCAAAATCCGTCACGGACCTTTTTCTCGTTATCGCGCAGGGCAAACACTGAGGCTTGCCCGAATGGACGGCTACTTGCGCGGCTTCAACAGCTTGCTGACCTCGTCCACGTTGTCCTGAATGCGGCGGCGCACCACGTCGAAGGCCTCGGACTGCGACTTCGCCGCCATTTCCGACAACTCGCGAATGTCGTCGAGCGCCTGCTTGAACGCCGCCTTGCCCATGGCGTCGAGCTTGGCGAGGTTCTCGCGCGGGTCCGTGCCCGCCATGCCCTTGACCGTGCCTTGCCACTCCTCGATCGAGGTCTTGAGCATCTCGGTCTGGCGCTGCACCACGGCCTGCAGTCCCTGATAGGACTTCTCGTTCGCCTGCACCAGTGCCTGCAGGTCCTTGCGTCCGCTCTCGACGATGGAGCCCGCCAGCGGGAGGCTCTGCAGCCGCTCGGCCATGCCCTTCAACGGCTTCACGAAGGCTTCCTGGACTTCTTCCACCGTCGGGATGCCCGCGGGGCCGGTCTTCTTTGCGCCGGTGGTGCTCGATTTGCTGGTTGCCATGGTGCGGGTCTCCGGGTTGATGTTGGGGCTGCCACGATACGCCCACACGGTGCCTGGATGGAAGTCCTTCGCGCTAGAACTTGATATTTCGCACGCATGTGCTAAATTCCGCCACATGGACGCCAAGACCCAGAAGAGCGAACTGACCCGTGCCGCGATCGTCGGCGCGGCGATGGACGTTGCCTCGGCCGAAGGGCTGGAGGCGATCACGCTCCAGGCGGTTGCCAGTCGCCTGGGCCTGTCCAAGAGCGGCGTCTTCTCCCGGGTCGGCTCGCGCGAAGCCCTGCAGAAGGCGGTCATCGAGGAATACGGCCGCCGCTTTCTGGCGGATGTATTCGTCCCTGCCATGCAGAAGCCCAAAGGCGTGGCGCGCCTGAACGACATCGTCGAGCGCTGGCTCGCCCGCATGCGCGACATCGAGATCGAATCCGGCTGCATCTACACCGCCGGCGCCTTCGAACTCGACGACCGCGAGGGTGAGCTGCGCGACCATCTCCTGGCCGAGGTGACGCGCTGGCGCGCGGCGCTGCGGCGTACCGTGACGCAGGCCACCGAGACCGGCGAGCTGAAGGCCGACACCGACCCGGCGCAACTGGTCAGCGAAATCAATGGGTTGGTGATCGGGTTGCTGCACGACGCGCGATTCCTGCGCGATCCGCGGGCTGCCGACCGGGCCATGCTGACCTGGCAGCGGCTCCTCGCCAGCTACCGGGCCTGAGGCTGCCATGCCTGCTTCAACTTCAGCCTTCTTTTCGTCCGACTTTCGCACGAGCGTGCGATAAATTCATTTCCGAAGGAACCCCCATGACCACCGCCACGTCCTCCGCGCCGTCCGCCGCCGCATCCAACTACTACGGTGCGAGCCCCTTGATCCGCACTCTGCGGTTGGGGCTCGCCGCTTCGGAACGCATCTGGCCCACCCTCGGGGTGCGTGCGGCCTACCGGGTGTTCGGCACGCCCCTGCCGCCGAAATGGCTGAACCGCAGCCAGGGTCCCGACAACCATTGGCGCCGTGAAGACTGGTCGTACGAGCACGCCAGCATCGGCGTCTACACGCCCGTCGTCGTTCCCATGGATGCGCCGCAGGTGCTCCTCGTGCACGGCTGGGGCGGTCACGCCGGGCAGTTGTTGCCGCTCGCGAAGGCGGTTGCGGCCTCGGGTTTCACGCCAGTACTGGTCGAGATGCCCGCGCACGGCCGCAGTGCCGGGTCGGTGAGCAACCTGCCGCAGTTTGCGCGTGCGATCGACTACGTCGCCGCGCGGCTGATCCAGAAGGGCGAAACGATCAAGGCCGTGGTGGCGCACTCATTGGGCGCGAATGCGCTGGCCTACGCGGCCAGCCGGGGCTTGCCCGTCGAGCGCCTGGTGCTGATGGCGCCCCCAGCCTCGCCACATGAATTCACGCGCTACTTCGCGCAGGTGTTCGGCCTCAGCGAGCGCACGCGGGCGGCGATGCAGCGGCTGATCGAGGCGCGCGAGGCGATCCTGATGCCGCTGCTGGAGCCGGCCGCCGTGGGTCCGCGAATCGCGCAGCGGACCCTGGTGGTGCACGACCGGGAGGACCGGGTCAACCGGTTCGAGGACGGCGTGGCATACCGCGACGCCATTCCCGGTGCGCGGCTCGTCGCCACGCAGGGCCTGGGACACCGGCGCATCCTGAAGGAAGCGGCGGTGCTCCAGGCGGTGGCCGCGTTCATCACGCAGCCCTGAACCCCCGCAAAGCGACGCTCAGCGCGCCGCGAACGCCGCGTTTTCGGGCAACTCGATCTTGACTTCCAGCACCTCGAGATCGTCCTGCTTCTCGAGGTGGACCTTGATGTCCTCGGCCTTGATCGACACGTACTTCGAAATGACCGCGATCAGCTCACGCTGCAGCTCCGGCAGGTAGTCCGGCCGCTTGCCGCCGAGGCTGCTGCGTTCGTGGGCGAGGATGATCTGCAGCCGCTCCTTGGCGACACTGGCCGTTTTCTTCTTTTCACCCAGCAGAAAGGAAAAGAGGGACATGGGGCTACCTCGTTCCGAAAAGTCGTTTGAAGAAGCCCTGCTTCTCGGCGTCGACGAAGCGCATTGGCTTCTCTTCGCCGAGGAAGCGCGCCACCACGTCGCTGTAGGCCTGCGCCACGTCGGTGTCCTTGTCGTGGATGGCCGGCACGCCCTGGTTGGAGGCCTGCAGCACGCTCTCGGACTCGGGGATGACGCCGATCAGCTTGATGCGCAGGATGTCCTGGATGTCTTCCAGCGACAGCATCTGCCCGCCCGCGACGCGGTTGGGGTTGTAGCGCGTGATCAGCAGGTGTTCCTTGATCGGATCGCCGCCTTCCTTGGCGCGCTTGGTCTTGGAGCTGAGCATGCCCAGGATGCGGTCCGAGTCGCGCACCGACGACACCTCGGGATTGGTCACGATCAGCGCCTCGTCGGCGAAGTGCATCGCCATCAGCGCGCCGGTCTCGATGCCGGCCGGGGAGTCGCACACGATGAAGTCGAAGCCCTGGTCGGCGAGTTCCTTGAGGATCTTCTCGACGCCTTCCTGCGTCAGCGCGTCCTTGTCGCGCGTCTGCGAGGCGGCCAGCACGAACAGGTTGTCGCACTGCTTGTCCTTGATGAGCGCCTGGCTCAGGTTGGCCTCGCCCTGGATCACGTTGATGAGGTCGTACACCACGCGCCGCTCGCAGCCCATGATCAGGTCCAGGTTGCGCAGGCCGACGTCGAAATCGATCACGGCCGTCTTCTTGCCCGCGAGGGCGAGCCCCGATGCAAAGCTCGCGCTCGTGGTCGTCTTGCCGACGCCGCCTTTGCCCGAGGTCACCACCACAATTTTGGCCATTGCCATTCCTTCTTACGTTCGTTTCAGTTGTTCAGTTGTTCGTGGCGCCGGATCAGGAGATCGGTTCCATCACGATCTTCTTGTCGTCCAGCCAGATCTGTGCCGGCTTGCCCGCGATGTCGGCGGGCAGCGCGACTTCGACCGTGCGGTAGATGCCTGCGATGGCAACGAGTTGCGCTTCCATGCAGGTCGTGAAGATGCGCGCCTCGGTATTGCCGCGCGCGCCGGCGATCGCCTTGCCACGCAGCGGCGCGTAGACGTGGACGTTGCCGTCGGCGATGACTTCCGCGCCGAAGCTCACGACGGCGGTCACGATCACGTCGCCGCCGCGTGCATAGACCTGCTGGCCGGAGCGCAGCGGGCGGTCGATGACCAGCGTGCCGTTGGCCGGCACCTGCACTTCGCGCACGATCTGCGGTGCTTCGCTCACGGGCTCGGACGGCGGCGCGGGCGCCCGGGTCGTGGGCGTCGGGGCCACCGGCATGGCGGTGACCGAGAGGCCGGCAGCTCGGGCCGCGATGTTCTGGGCATCGCTGCCGCCGCGCACGGCCACAGGCTGCGTCTGGTGACGCGCGAGCAGTCCGCGCAGGGCGGTGAAGTCCAGTTCGACGTCGGCGTCCGAGGACTCTTCGTCCTGCAGTTGCGAGAGATCGATCACCACCGGCTCCTGTTCGAAGAAGTCGGGCGAGTCTGCCAACTGGGCGTCGAGCGCCTCCGCCAGCACATCGAGATCAGCCGTCTTGAGGATGACCGCGATCAGCGGCAGCGTTGCGCTCTTGAATTCGAATACCGCCTTGGTGCGCGCGGCGGAAGCATCGGCCATGGAAAACGTAGGTTCGAAAAGCGTTGGAGTCTAACTGGCACTGGGCTCCGATGGACTCAAACGCCCGAATATGGATGACGGTGCACAACAGCTCTTGCACGAGGTTGCATTTTCCGTCGGACGCAACCTCAGTTGCGGGTGCGTCCGAGCAGCGCGTAGAGCAGGATCGCGCCGAAGGTCGCGGTGCCGATGCCGCCAAGGGCGAACTGGCCGAACTTCAGCGTGAAATCGCCCGTGCCGAGGATCAGCGTGATCGCCGCGACGATCAGGTTCTTGTTCTGGGAGAAGTCCACGCGGTTGTCGACCCAGATCTTGGCGCCCGCCACGGCGATCAAGCCGAACACCACGATGCTCACGCCGCCCATCACCGGCAGTGGAATCGCCTGCACCAGCGCGCCGAACTTGGGGCTGAACCCCAGCACCAGCGCGATCAGCGCCGCGACGACGAACATCGCCGTGGAATAGATCTTGGTGGCCGCCATGACGCCGATGTTCTCGGCGTAGGTCGTCACGCCGGTGCCGCCGAACCCGCCGCTCACCATGGTCGCGATGCCGTCGCCGATGAAGGCGCGGCCCAGGTAGGGGTTGAGATCGCGCCCGGTCATGGCGCCGACCGCCTTCAGGTGGCCGAGGTTCTCCGCCACCAGGATGACCGCCACGGGCGCGATCAGCAGGATGGCATTGACGTCGAACACCGGCGAGGCGAACGTCGGCAGCCCGAACCACGGCGCCGCAGCCAGCGGGCCGAGGTCGATCGGCTTGCCTAGCCCGAGGCCGTTGGTCAGCACCGCATAGATGATGCTCGCGACGATCAGGCCCATGAGGATCAGCAGGCGCTGGATCATCCCGCGCGAGTAGACGGCGATCAGCCCCACGCACAGGAAGGTCAGTGCCTGGATCCAGGTGTCGAAGCCGGTGGGCGCCATGTTCTTGATCGGCACGCTCGCCAGGTTGAGTCCGATCACCGCGACCACCGCGCCGGTGACCACCGGCGGCATCAGTCGCTCGATCCAGTGCACCGCGACGTCCTGCTCCACTTCCTCCACCTCGATGCCTTCGAGCCCGCGCACCGGCGCGCGCTTGATGTGGCGTTCGTTCGTGAAGTGCACCAGCACGCCGATCAGCGTGTAGAGAAGGCCGCAAGCGATGATGCCGCCCAGCGCCACGCCGAGGTTGCCGTTCGGCCCTGAGCCTGCGTAGCCGCTGGCTGCAATCACCACGCCGATGAAGGCGAAGCTCGATCCCAGGTAGCTCGGCACCCGCCCGCCGGTGATGAAGAAGAAGAGCAGCGTGCCGATGCCGCTCATCAGGATCGCGATGTTGGGGTTGAACCCCATCAGGATCGGCGCCAGCACCGTGGCGCCGAACATCGCGATCACGTGCTGAACGCCCATCGCCGTGGTCTGCCCCCAGGAGAGGCGTTCATCGGGCGCGACGATGGTGCCCGCGGTGGCGGCAACCTTGCGCCAGCGGGGAAGGTAGGAATCGCTCATGGTCTTCTTCTCCTCGGTTGTTTGTCTTGTTGGAGGGGTTGGTGGCGGGGGCCGCTCAGCCGCCGCGCGGCGCCAGCACGGCCATGGTGATGCGCGAGACGCAGGTCAGTTCACCCTCTTCGTTGGTCAGGTCGATCTGCCACACCTGCGTGGTGCGGCCCCGGTGCACGGGCCGCGCGGTGCCGGTCACCCAGCCCTTGGTCGCGGACTTGAGATGGTTCGCGTTGATGTCGAGCCCGACCGCGCGATGGCCCTCGGGCGCCGAGTAGTGGGCGCCGCAAGATCCCAGCGTTTCCGCCAGCACCACCGAGACGCCGCCATGGAGGATGCCGTAGGGCTGCCTGGTGCGCTTGTCCACCGGCACTCGTGCGCGGATGAAGTCATCGCCAACTTCGAGAAATTCGATGCCGAGGTTGGACACGGTGGTGTCCACGTGGGTGCGGGTGAGTTCGTCGATCGAAATCTCTTTTTGCCAGATGCGCATGAGGAGGTCTCCAGGTCTGATGGTCCAAAACTATAGCGATTGCCAGCGAAAACGACGCGCTCATTGCTGACAGAACGAGGGCGCGACGCGCCTAAGCTTGCGGAATGACCCGCGCTCGACGATGGTTTGCCGGCTCGCTCGCCGCGGCAGCGTTGCTGCTTGCCGGACTGGTGTTGCTGATCCACTCGAACCTGCCGAGCGACGAAGAATTGGCGGCGGACCTCGGCGCGCGCTTCGAGAGCGCTTCCGGCATCGCGCTGCGCGTGGGCGCGGCGCACTGGGCACTGATGCCTTCGCCTGTCGTGGTGCTGGAGGATCTTTCCACCGCGCAGCCGCGGCCGATCACCGTGCGTCGCATCGTGGTGAGGCCGCATCTCTCCGCGCTGTGGACCCGCAAGATCGCCATCGACGCTATCGAGATCGACGGCGCCGTGCTCCCGCGCACCTCCGTGCGTGCGTTCCGCGGGCGCTGGCAGGCGGACGATGCCGCCATCGTCGTCGCGGGTGCATGGACGCTCGCCGCGATTCCAGTCGAACGCGTGCGCTTGCGCGATGTGGTGTGGATCGACCGCCGCGACATCGCCTTGGCCTACGACGCGGACATCCTCTTCGATCCGCACTGGCGGCCACGCGAGGCGCAACTCAGCCGGTCGGGCGTGACGCCGCCCGCGAACCTGCGCGTCGAGCGCGAGGGCGAACAGGACCGTTGGCGCACGCTCATCGACGTCGGCGGCGGCACGTGGAACGGCAATGCCGCACTGCAGGAACTGGACAAGGGCCGCCTGCGACTGACGGCGCAGTTGGAGCCGAAGGACGTCGACGTCGGCGCGCTGGTGCGCAGCTTCGGCCGGCACAGCGCGGTCGAGGGCAAGCTGCAGGGGCAAACCGCGGTCGATACGGAGGGTGAGAACGTGACGGAAATGATCCGCACATTGCACACGCGCACCCGCTTCAACATCGCGCCGGCGAACCTGACGGGCTTCGATCTCGCCAAGATGGTCAGCACCGGCAGCGGCCGTGGTGGACAGACAAGGCTCGATACCCTCGCCGGCACGCTCGACACGCAAGCCACCGAGGAGGGCGTGATCCTGCGCTACAGCGGCATGAAGGCGCGTTCCGGCGCGCTGATCGCGAGCGGCAGCGCCACCGTCATCAACCGGCGCCTCGACGGCGAAGCGGCGGTCGACATCGTCGACGGCGTGGTCGGCGTGCCGCTCAAGCTCGGTGGCACGCTCGATGCGCCCCAGGTGTCGCTGACCGGGGCCGCTCTCACGGGCGCGGCCGTCGGCACGGCCGTGCTGCCAGGCGTCGGCACCGCGATCGGCGCGCGCATCGGGCAGGAGCTGGACAAGCTGCTCGGCAACGAGGAAGCGAAGAAGAAGCCTCGCTGAGTGCAGCATCCGCCCCTGCTGGCCTCGAAGACAATCCCGGGTTTCGACGATCCAGCCATCCAGAGGTGACCCGCCATGCACGTCAGCTATTCGGTCTTTACGGAAACGAGCTTCTGGTTGATGGTGGTGATTTCCGTCGTGCTGCCCTTCGGCATCTATGGCGTGCTGATCGCCAAGCGGGCCATCTCGCGGAAGACCGTGCTGGTCCTTGGCTTCACGCTGGTGGCGATAGCGGGTGTTGACGTGTTCTTCCTTCAGCGGCTGGCCAACGTCGCGGCCGCCACGCCGTCACTGGCGGATGACGCGCTCTTCGTGTCGGAGGTGCGGGTCGCGCTCTACCTGCTGCCTGCGTTGTTTGCGGGGCTGGGCATCAATGTGATCTCCCACGTTCTGACGACGCATCTGGTCGCTGCGGAGAAGCGGTTCGCGGCGCAGCAGAAGGATGGATCGCGGGCCCCTTGATCTGCATCAAGCCCTGATCTCCTGCAGTTGCTAGCCTCGGAGGCATGGAAGCTGCGCCCACTCTGGCCCTCGCATTGCCTGTCGCTCAGCCGTCGGCCTGGTCGCTGCTCGATGATCCGACCGAGTGGCCGTCCTTCGGTTTGGCGCCGCGCGAAGGCGATGCGACACAACGCTGGGAATCGCACGTCGCCGTCGAGGGCATGCACTGCGCGGCCTGCGCCTTCACCGTCGAGGCGGCGCTGACGCGGGTGCCGGGCGTGATCTCGGCCGAGGTGAATGCCGGCAGCCGCCGCGCACGGGTGGTGTGGTCGGCGGCGGCGGTCAGGCCGTCGCGCTGGTTCGCGGCCTCCGAAGCGGCGGGCTATCGACTGGTGCCGGTCGGTGACATGCAGGCAGGTCCGCGGCGCCAGCGCGAATCGCGGCTCGCGCTCTGGCGTTGGCTGGTCGCGGGGCTGTGCATGATGCAGGTCATGATGTACGCCTACCCGGCCTACATCGCAGAGCCCGGAGACATGACGCCCGATGCCGCGCAACTGCTGCGCTGGGCCTCCTGGGTGCTGACGCTGCCGGTGATGCTGTTCTCCTGCGGCCCGTTCTTCCGCAGCGCCTGGCGCGACCTGCGGCAACGCCGCATCGGCATGGACCTGCCGGTGGCACTCGGCATCGCGATCACATTCATCGTCGGTACGGCGGCCACTTTCGATCCCGCGGGACCGCTCGGCGGCGAGCAGTACTTCGATTCGCTGACGATGTTCGTGTTCTTCCTGCTCACCGGGCGCTGGCTGGAGTCGCGGCTGCGCGATCGCACCGCCGGCGCCCTCGACGCATTGATGAACCGCCTGCCGGACAGCGTGCTTCGGCGCAACGCCGACGGTGTGTTCGAGCGCATCCCGGTGCGGCGACTCGCGGTCGGCGACATCCTGCGCATCCTGCCCGGCGAGGCCTTTCCGGCCGACGGATGCGTGGTCGCCGGCGACACCTCGGCCGACGAAGCGCTGATGACCGGCGAATCGCGTCCGGTGCCGCGACCTTGCGGCGCGCGGGTGCTGGCGGGCAGCCAGAACGTCGGCGCGATGGTCGAGCTGCGCGTGGAGGCACTCGGTGCGGATACGCGCTTCGCCCAGATCGTCGCGTTGATGGAAAGCGCATCGCTGCAGAAGCCTCGCCTCGCCCGGCTCGCCGATCGTGCCGCACGGCCTTTCCTGCTGGCGGTGCTGGCTGCGGCCCTGGGCGCAGGCGTCTGGTGGTGGCACGTGGATCCGGGCAAGGCGCTGATGGTCGCGGTGTCGGTGCTGATCGTGACCTGCCCCTGCGCGCTGTCGCTGGCCACGCCGGCTGCGATGCTCGCGAGCGCCGGCGCGCTGGCGCGAAGCGGGGTGCTGGTGCGCAACCTGCAGGCGCTCGAGGCACTGGCCGCGGTCGACACCGTGGTGTTCGACAAGACCGGCACGCTGACGCGCGACACGCCGCGACTGGATCGCGTCTACAGCCGCCGCGGTGTGCGCCCGGGCGATGCCGTGGAATTGGCAGCCTCGCTGGCCGCGCAGTCGCTGCACCCCGCATCGCGCGCGCTGGTGCGGGCCTGGGACGAGCAGCATCGCGTGCCGCCCGAGTGGACCGTGCCGCGGCTCGCCGAGCGGGCAGGAGAAGGCCTCGCGGGTTCCGTGCGCCGATCCGCCGATGGGCCGGAGCGCGCACTGCTGCTGGGCTCGGCCGCACTCTGCGGCGTCGCGCCGCTGCCGGTGCAGGCCGCACAGACGCATCTCGCCGACGACGAGGGATGGGTCGCCAGCTTCGTGCTGGCCGAGGATCTGCGCGAGGACGCCGAAGCTGCGATGTCCACACTGGGCGCGCAGGGCCTGTCGGTGTGGCTGCTGTCGGGCGACCGCGGCGCGGCGGTGAAGGAGGTGGCGCAGCGAGCCGGCATCGACCTGGCAGTCGGCGACTGCACGCCCGAGGACAAGTTGCGCCACCTGACGGATCTGCAGGGCGGCGGCTGCACCGTCGCGATGGTGGGCGACGGCCTCAACGACGGGCCCGTGCTGGCGCATGCGCATGCGTCCTTCGCCTTCGGCCGCGCGGTGCCGCTCGCGCAGGCGAATGCCGACTTCGTCGTTCTCGGCGAATCGCTGGCGCTCATTCCGGCTGCCATCGTGCGGGCGCGGCGCACTCTGCGCGTGGTGCGGCAGAACCTCGGCTGGGCGGCGGGCTACAACGCGGTCTGTGTCCCGCTCGCGATCGGCGGCTGGTTGCCGCCTTGGCTCGCGGGGCTGGGTATGGCCGCGAGTTCGCTGGTGGTGGTGCTCAACGCCGCGCGACTGGCCGGGCAAGGCAGAGCCCCCTGATGGACATCCTGTTCCTGCTCATTCCGTTTTCGGTCGTGCTGGTGCTGTTCATCATCGCCGGGCTCTGGTGGGCCGTGGACCGTGGGCAATTCGACAACGTCGACGGCGAGGGCGAGCGCGTTCTGCGCAACGATTGACCTGCATCAAAGAGACACGCACGCGGCGCCGGGACACTGAGCCCCAGTCACACAACAAGGCTCTGCGATGCATGCTTCGAGTTCTCCCGCGCCGGTCTACAGCGACACCGTCGTGCGGCAATTCGCCCTCATGTCCGTCGTGTGGGGAGTGGTGGGCATGCTGGTCGGCGTCGTCATCGCCTCGCAGCTGGCCTGGCCCGATCTCAACCTCGGCATCCCCTGGCTCAGCTACGGGCGACTGCGTCCGCTGCACACCAACGCGGTGATCTTCGCCTTCGGCGGCTGCGCGCTGATGGCCACCAGCCTTCACGTGGTGCAGCGCACCTGCCAGGTCCGACTGTTCGCGCCGGGGCTCGCTTCCTTCGTGTTCTGGGGCTGGCAGGCGGTCATCGTGGCCGCGGCGATCACCCTCCCGCTGGGCTACACCAGCGGCAAGGAATACGCCGAACTCGAATGGCCGATCGACATCCTGATCGCGCTGGTCTGGGTGGCCTACGCCATCGTGTTCTTCGGCACCATCGGCATTCGCAAGGTGCGCCACATCTACGTGGCGAACTGGTTCTACGGCGCCTTCATCATCGCGGTGGCGCTGCTGCACATCGTCAACAGCGCGGCCATTCCGGCGGGCGCGATGAAGAGCTATTCGGCCTACGCCGGCGTGCAGGACGCGATGGTGCAGTGGTGGTACGGCCATAACGCGGTCGGCTTCTTCCTCACGGCCGGCTTCCTCGGGATGATGTACTACTACGTGCCCAAGCAGGCGGGCCGCCCGGTGTACTCGTACCGCCTCTCGATCGTGCACTTCTGGGCGCTGATCTTCACCTACATGTGGGCCGGTCCGCACCACCTGCACTACACCGCGTTGCCGGACTGGACGCAGTCGATCGGCATGGTGTTCTCGCTGATCCTGCTGGCGCCGAGCTGGGGCGGGATGATCAACGGCGTGATGACGCTCTCGGGCGCCTGGCACAAGCTGCGCACCGATCCGATCCTGCGCTTCCTTATCGTCTCGCTGTCCTTCTACGGCATGGCGACTTTCGAGGGTCCGATGATGTCGATCAAGACGGTCAACGCGCTCTCGCACTACACGGATTGGACCGTCGGCCACGTGCATTCCGGCGCCCTCGGCTGGGTCGGCCTCATCTCGATGGGCTCGCTCTACTACCTGATCCCGCGCATGTACGGCCGCACCGAGATGTTCAGCGTGAAGGCCATCGAGCTGCACTTCTGGATGTCGACCATCGGCATCGTGCTCTACATCGCAGCGATGTGGATCGCCGGCGTCATGCAAGGGCTGATGTGGCGCTCGGTCAATGTCGACGGCACGCTCACCTACACCTTCGTCGAAAGCGTGAAGGCCACCTATCCGTACTACGTGGTGCGCGTGCTCGGCGGCGTGCTGTACCTGGGCGGCATGCTCGTGATGGCCTGGAACGTCTGGATGACGGTGATCGCAGGCTTCAGCAGGCCATCGCCGATCCCGCAGACCGCCATCGCCCACGCCTGAGGACCACGCCATGAGTTCGAACAATCCAGGGTCCGGCTTCTCGCACCAGAAGATCGAGACCAACAACTTCCTGATGATCGTGCTGATCCTGCTGGTGATCGCGGTCGGCGGCCTGGTCGAGATCGTGCCGTTGTTCTTCCAGAAGTCGACCACCGAGGCGGTGCAGGGCGTCCAGCCGCTGACACCGCTGCAACTGGCCGGCCGCGACATCTACGTGCGCGAAGGCTGCTACAACTGCCACTCGCAGATGATCCGGCCGTTCCGCGCCGAGACGCTGCGCTATGGCCACTACTCCGTGGCCGGCGAGTTCGTCTACGACCACCCCTTCCAGTGGGGAAGCAAGCGCACCGGTCCCGATCTGCACCGCGTGGGCGGCAAGTACAGCGACGAGTGGCACCGCATTCACCTGAACAACCCGCGCGACGTGGTGCCCGAGTCGAACATGCCTGCCTATGGCTGGCTCGAGAAGACGCCGCTCGACGCCACGCAGTCCGCGACCCACATGACCGCGCTGCGGCGGATCCGCGTGCCCTACACCGACGAGCAGATCGCCGCGGCCGCCGTCGAGGTCAAGGGCAAGACCGAAATGGATGCCATGGTGGCCTACCTGCAGTCGCTCGGCCTGGCACTCAAGTAAAGGACAAGCGCGATGGACAGCATCACCACTCTGCGGATCGCGGCCACGCTGGCGTCGTTCGCCTGCTTCATCGGCATCCTGGCCTGGGCATTCTCGGGCCGCCGTGCGAAAGCCTTCGAGGAGGCTGCTCGACTGCCCTTCGAGGAGGACCCGTCGTGAGCGATTTCATCAACGACTTCTGGTCGCAGTTCGTCACCGTCATCGCGGTCGGCAGCATCCTGGCCTGCGGGCTCCTGCTCTGGCTCACCGCGCGCTTCCGGGGGCCGTCCACCGGGGACAACACCACCGGCCACGTCTGGGACGAAGACCTGCGCGAGATGAACAACCCGATGCCGCGCTGGTGGATGGGCCTGTTCGTCCTGACCATCGTCTTCGGCCTCGGCTACCTGGCCGTGTTTCCGGGTCTGGGCAGCTACCGCGGCACACTCGCCTGGACCACCTCGGGCGAGTATGCGAAGGAGATGGAGCAGGCGAACACCGAGCTGACGCCGGTCTATGCCGCCTACACCTCCGAGCCCGTCGAGCGCCTGGCCACCGATCCCGGCGCCATGGCGATCGGCGAGCGCCTGTTCCTCAACAACTGCGCGCAGTGCCATGCCTCCGACGCGCGTGGCAGCAGGGGCTTCCCGAACCTGACCGATCGCGACTGGCTGCACGGCGGCACACCCGAGAAGATCCGCGAGACCATCACCCACGGCCGCACCGGCGTGATGCCGCCCATGGGCGAGGCGATAGGCTCGGCGGACGACGTGAAGAACCTCGCGAACTACGTCCTGAGCCTGTCAGGCAGCCCGCACGACTCGGTGCGCGCGGGCCTCGGCAAGAGCAAGTTCACTGCCTGCGCCGCCTGCCACGGCATCGGCGGCGTCGGCAACACCGCGGTCGGCGCGCCGAACCTGGCCGACAAGATCTGGCTGCACGGCTACGGCCAGGAGGCGATCATCGCGATCGTCAACGGCGGCAAGACCAACCAGATGCCGGCGCAGCAGGGGCGCCTGACCGAAGCGCAGATCCACGTGCTGACCGCCTACGTCTGGGGCCTGTCGAGCAAGCCGGACGTCGCGGCGGCCCAGTGACCGGACCCGTGCCATGAGCCGCGTGCATCAGGTGATCCCCATCGTTCCGGCCGCCAAGGCCGAAGAGAAGGGCGTCGGCCTCTACGCCGCCCACCAGAAGGTCTACACGCGCAGCGTCAGCGGAGTCTTCGCGCGTTGGCGCTGGGCCATGGTGTTCGTGACCCAGCTCGTGTTCTACGGGCTGCCCTGGCTCGAATGGGGCCAGCGCCAGGCGGTGCTGTTCGACCTCTCCGCGCGGCGCTTCTTCATCTTCGGGCTGGTGCTCTATCCGCAGGACCTGATCTACCTCACTGGCCTGCTGGTGGTCTCGGCGCTGTCGCTGTTTCTCTTCACCGCAGTGGCGGGCCGGCTGTGGTGCGGCTATGCCTGCCCGCAGACGGTCTACTCCCAGATCTACATGTGGGTGGAGCAGAGAATCGAAGGCAGCCGCATCGTGCGCATGCGCATGGACAAGGGCGGGTTCTCGACCGAGAAGGTGATCAAGAAGTGCTTCAAGCATGCGGTGTGGATCGCGATCGGCCTGTGGACCGGCTTCAGCTTCGTGGGCTACTTCACGCCGATCCGCGAGCTGGGCGCGTCCATGCTGCACGCCACCATGGGTTCCTGGGAGATCTTCTGGGTGCTGTTCTACGGCTTCGCGACCTACGGCAATGCGGGCTTCATGCGCGAGCAGGTGTGCAAGTACATGTGTCCCTATGCGCGCTTCCAGAGCGCGATGTTCGATCGCGACACGCTGATCGTCAGCTACGACGCGGCTGTCGGCGAACCCCGCGGCGTGCCGGCGAAGGGACGCGCCGACAGCGCGCCCGCACTCGGCCACTGCGTCGACTGCAAGCTGTGCGTTCAGGTGTGCCCCACGGGCATCGACATCCGCAACGGCCTGCAGCAGGAATGCATCGGCTGCGGGCTCTGCGTCGATGCGTGCAACATCGTGATGAAGAAGACGGCGCAGCCGCCGGGCCTGATCCGCTACGCGACCCAGAACGGCATGGCCAACCGCTGGACGTCGCGCCAGGTTCTGCAGCGCGTGCTGCGGCCCCGCGTGCTGGTCTACGGTGCGCTGCTCGCGGCGTTGTCCATCGGCCTGTTCGCCAGTCTCGTGGCGCGCATGCCGCTGAAGGTCGACGTGGTGCGCGACCGCGCCGCGCTGGCGCGCATCGTCGACGGCGGCCAGATCGAGAACGTGTACCGCCTGCAGATCATGAACGCGACCGAAGAGATGCAGCGCTACCGCATCGAGGCCAGCGGCCTCGATCGCCTGGAGGTGGCCTCGGAGCAGCTCGTCGATGTCGCGCCTGCGGAATCGCGCTGGGTGGCGGTGCGCCTGCGGCTGCCCTTCGGCGCGGCGGCGGCCGGTTCGCACGAGGTGTATTTCGACGTCCACTCGGAGGACGGCCGGGGCCACGTGTCCGAGAAGGCCGTGTTCCTGGTTCCCCGATGAAGCCGCGCTCTCCCGAAGGATCGAAATGACCGACAGCAATCGCAAAGACGACGCAACCCCGTCCGGCCCGCCGTGGTGGCGCTTTCCCCTGGTGTGGATGGTGATAGGCGGGCCCGGCGTGGTCGTCGTCGCCAGCTTCGTCACGCTGTGGCTGGCGCTGGGCACGCCCGATCCGGTGGTGGACCCAGACTACTACCGCAAGGGCGTGGAGATCAACCGAACGCTGGTCGACAAGAGGCTGATGCCGGCGGTGGCCGGGCGAAATCACGCGGCCACGCCGGGGATCGACTTGGCAGTGCCAGCCAGGAACTGAGAGCGGGGCTCAGCAGCCCGGAGGATTGACGATGCGGTGTAGCGCATCGGGGTCGACGATGCGGACATTGCGCTGCTCGACCTCGACCAGGCCATCGGCCGCGAACTTCGACAAGGTGCGACTCACGGTCTCCAGCTTGAGCCCCAGATAGCTGCCGATTTCCTCACGCGTCATGCGCAGCACCAGTTCCGAACGCGAGAAGCCGCGCGCGTGCAGACGCTGCACCAGGTTCAGCAGGAAGGCGGCCAGACGTTCCTCGGCGCGCATGCTGCCCAGCAGCAGCATCACGCCTTGCTCGCGCACGATCTCGCGGCTCATGATCTGGTGCACGTGGCGCTGCAGCGCCGTGACTTCGCGTGATAGCTCCTCGATGCGGTCGAAGGGCATCGTGCACACCTCCGAATCCTCCAGCGCCACGGCGTCGCAGCTGTGGTGGCCGCTGACGATGCCGTCGAGACCGATGATCTCGCCCGCCATCTGGAAGCCGGTGACCTGCTCGCGCCCGTCCTCGCTCGCGAGGCGGGTCTTGAACACGCCGGTGCGGATGGCGTAGAGCGATGTGAAGTCCTCGCCATTGTGGAACAGCGTTTCGCGCCGCTTGACCTTGCGCCGCGTGGCGACGAGGTCATCGATGCGCTGCAGCTCGCTCGGACTGAGGCCCACCGGCATGCACAGCTCACGCAGATTGCAGTTGGAGCAGGCGACCTTTATGTGTTGAGGTGTCATGGATGCAGTCAGGGGTCGTGCGCGCATTGTCGGGCGGCGGGCGAGCGCCATGCTTGATGCAGATCAAGGTTTGCGGGCCGGGTCGGGGCCATAGTGGCTCATTGCCTGCAGTTTCCCACCGTTTTCCGCCGTACGCGATGCTCCCTGCCCCCGCTCCAGCCCGCACGCCGACCTTTGCGATGCCGTCGCCCTCCGCGCTGAGGCGTTTCGACATCCCCGGTCCGCGCTACACCTCCTACCCCACAGCCGACCGTTTTGTCGACGCCTTCGCCGCCGACACCTACGCGCAGGTGCTCGAGCAGCGCGGCGGGGCCGGCGCCGGTGCGCGTGCGCTCTCGCTGTACGTGCACATCCCGTTCTGCGAATCGCTCTGCTACTACTGCGCCTGCAACAAGATCGTGACCCGCCACAAGGGCAAGGGCCGCGAGTACCTGGACTACCTGGCGCGCGAGGTCTCGCTGCAGGTCGAAAAGCTGGGCCGCGGCGCCATGGTCCGCCAGCTGCACCTGGGCGGCGGCACGCCGACCTTCGTCGATGACGACGGCCTGCGCGAACTCATGGCGCTGCTGCGAGACAACTTCACGCTGACCGAGGACGGCGAGCATTCGATCGAGATCGATCCGCGCACCGTCGACCGCCAGCGGCTCGCGACGCTGGCCGAACTCGGCTTCAACCGCCTGAGCTTCGGCGTGCAGGATTTCGACCCCGAGGTGCAGCGTGCGGTGCACCGCATCCAGCCTGCCGGGCAGGTGTTCGACCTGATGCTGGATGCGCGCAGCCTCGGCTTCGACTCGGTCAACGTCGACCTGATCTACGGCCTGCCGCAGCAGAGCGCCGCGTCCTTCGACCGCACGCTGGAGCAGGTCTGCGCGCTGCGGCCCGACCGCATCGCGCTCTATGCCTACGCGCACCTGCCCGAACGCTTCAAGCCGCAGCGCCGCATCGCGACCGAATCGCTGCCCGACGCAGCGGCCAAGGTCGAGATGCTGTCGCGCTCGATCGCCGCGTTCACCGCGGCGGGTTATGTCTACATCGGCATGGACCACTTCGCGCTGCCGGACGACGCGCTCGCGGTGGCCAAGCGGCAGGGCAGGTTGCATCGCAATTTCCAGGGCTACAGCACGCAGCCGGACTGCGATCTGGTGGCGCTCGGCGTGTCGGCCATCGGCCGTGTCGGCGCCACCTACAGCCAGAACGCGAAGACGCTCGAGGAGTACTACGACTTGCTCGACCAGGGCCGGCTGCCCGTGGTGCGCGGCCTGGCGCTGTCGCGCGACGACGTGCTGCGGCGCGCGGTCATCATGGCGATCATGTGCCAGGGGAGGGTCGACTTCGAGGCCATCGGCGCGGCGCATCTGATCGACTTCCGGCATTTCTTCGCCGCCGAACTCGCGGCGCTCGATTTGCTCGCGGCCGAGGGCTTCGTGCGCATGAGCCAACGCGACATCGAAGTCACGCCGCTCGGGTGGTTCTTCGTGCGCGCGATCGCGATGGTGTTCGACCGCTACCTGCAGGCCGACCGCAAGACGCGCTTCTCGCGCATCGTCTGATCCCATGCAGGCGGCGCTGCTCGGTACCGCGTTCCTGATGGGCGTGGGCGGCGGCCCGCACTGCGTGGCCATGTGCGGGGCCGCATGCGAGGGAGTGGTCCGTATCGTGCGCGTCGTGCCCTCAGGTGGCGCCGCACCCATCGCGGCCGCGCAGCCCTCCGTGCCCGCGGGTGCGTGGTTCCACGTGGGGCGTGTACTCGGCTACGCCAGCGCAGGCGCCGTCGCGGCCGCTGCGGCCGAGGGCCTCGCGCTCGCCAGCGGGCAGGTCGCCGCGCTGCGCCCTGCGTGGATGCTGCTGCACGTGTTCGTGTTCGCTTGGGGACTGCTGCTCGCGGCGACCGGCCGGCAGCCGCTGTGGGCACGCTGGGCCGCAGGGCGCGCGCAGCGCTTGCCCGGCCGCAGCGCCCTCGGTGTGCTGGCGAGCGGGGCGCTGTGGGTCGCGATGCCCTGCGGCCTGCTGTACTCGGCACTGATGCTCGCTGCGCTGGCCAATGGGGTGCTCGCGGGCGCCGGCGTCATGGCGCTGTTCGCCGCAGGCAGTGCGCTGTCGCTGCTGCTCGCGCCCTACCTCTGGCGGCGCCTGTGCTCGGGGTCAGGCTGGGTGCCGCAGCACTGGGGCACGCGGCTCGCCGGTGCGCTGCTCGCCGCGATGGCCCTGCAGGCGGTGTGGATGGACCTGCAAGACCAGATCGCGATCTGGTGCCGTTGAGGCCTCTGCTTGATCGCGGTCAACACGACACGGGTCCATCTGTCCAACACTGGGTTCTTCCCATCAGGAGAGCCCATCATGTTCAAGAAGATCCTGGTCGCGACCGACGGCTCCGAACTGTCGGAGAAGGCCGTCGAGAGCGCCATCGGCCTGGCCCGGCACCATGGCGCCGAGCTGGTCGCCTTCACCGTGGCCCGACGGGAGCCCAAGAGCTACATGGACGGCGCAATGAACAACGTGGCCGCCGATGACACCGATCGACGGCGCCTCGAAAGGGCGCAGGCGCTGGTCGATGCCATCGGCGCGCGTGCCCTCGCGCGTGGCGTGTCCTGCCGTGCACTGGTGAGCCATTCCAGCCAGGTGGCGGACGCCATCATCGTGGCCGCCGAGAAACAGCAGAGCGAGTTGATCGTGATGGCTTCGCACGGCCGCAACGGGCTCGGTCGCCTGCTGCTCGGCAGCGAGACGCAGCACGTGCTGACCTACTCCTCATTGCCCGTGCTCGTGCTTCGGTAGCGCTGCGTCCCGGAACGCGTCCCAGTCGGAGGCTTAGAACTTGTAGGTCACCGACAGGTACGGAACGATCGGATTGACCTTGAGGCGCGACTCGCTCATGGCGACCGGCACGCCTGCCACCGTGGTCGTCAGTTTGGCCGTGGTCTTCAGCGGGATGTACGACACCGAGAAGGACATGCCCCAGTGCTGGTCGAACTGGTAGGCGGCGCCGAGATTGAACACCGGGGCGAAAGAGCTGTCGAGGTCAGCCGTGGTGGCCGACCTGCCGGCGGGAATGCCCACGCGGCTGGCCAGGGCGCCCTGCAAGCCGGGGGTGAGCTTCACGTCGCTGTACCAGACGTAGGTCGCGCCCAGGCCGACGAAGGGACGCAGCTTGGCGTCGCCTTCGAGGAAGTAGTACTTGGCCAGCAGCGTCGGACTCCATTGGCGTGCTTCACCGAGTTCGCCGATCGGGCCCAGCGTGCCGGTGCCCTGGAGCCTGAACTTCGGCGGAACGCCGATCACGCCTTCGACCGCCCAGTGGCTGTCGATGAAATACTGGGCGTTGAGGCCGAGCGTGTCGGAGCTGTCGACGCTGGCGCCGGAACCGGGCACGACGGCGGGGCGCGGCGCCGTGAAGGTCAGGGGTTCGCTCGAATCCTGGGGTGCGAAATGGAGCCAGCCGGCGCCGACTTGCCAGTCGCCAGCCTTTTGTGCCAGTGCGCTGCCCGATCCCAATGCGGCAACCGCGGCCAGCGCAAACAGTCTTGTCTTCATCATCAAAGTCTCATCAGTTCAGGTTAGGGGAGTCTTTAGGATACGGTACCGTTCATTTAGTTTGCCGCGCCCTGTCGCCTGTGCAACAAAGGCCGGCGAGTCGTGCATCGAAACCGAGCCAGTGCTCACTTTACCCCTCTGAGAGCCGAAGCTTGGCGAAGCCCAAGCTTCGGTGACCCACAATCGCCGCGTGCCGCACCTGCTCCTCGCCCGCCCGACCATCGTTCAGCGCGTAGTGCTTGCCCTGCTGGGCGCGTTCTTCCTGGTCTGGCTGGCGCTGCTGGCGTACATCTACATCGAGTTCCGACAGGCGCTCGCCGTGGACCAGGGCCTGAAGAAGCTGGGGCGGGCGCTCACGGCGGCGCTGGCGGAGGTCCGGGACGACGCCGAAGCCGGCGTGGTGATGACCGCCACGGCCACCCAGTTCCAGACCCTGCGCATCAGCGGCAACCCCGCCGGCAGCGTGCTGATGGAACTGCGCGACCGGCAGGGCGGATTGATCCACGCGTCGCCCGCGCTGGGCAGGCAAGTTCTGGACGGACGGCAGGGCGAGGTGATCGACCAGCAGATCGACGGCCAGACCTACTGGGTCTATCGACGTGACACCGGGCGCTGGTCGTTGCAGTTGGCGGAGCCCCGGATCACCGGCATGTGGATCCTCGAGCGCAATGCGGGGCGCGTGCTGCCGTACCTGCTGCTGGCCTTTCCGCTGATCCTGCTGCCGGTCTGGCTGGCGGTGAAGCTCGGGCTGCGCCCGTTGCAGCGGCTGGCCGATCGCATTGCCGAACGCGGCACGGCCGATCTCTCGCCCATCGGCATGGATCCGAAGTACGCGGAGCTCAAACCGCTCATCGCGGCACTGGAGCGCATGCTGGCCCAGCTCCGAGGCACGATGGAGCGTGAACGCGCCTTCGTGCATGACGCGGCCCACGAGCTCCGGACTCCGATGGCGGTCATCGCCGCCCAGGCGCATGCGCTTTCCGGCGCAGGCAGCAGCGAGGAGCGGGAGCGCGCGCAGGTGCACTTGGAACAGGCCATCGAGCGTGCCTCCCACCTGACGCAGCAATTGCTAGAACTCGCCTCGCTGGATGACGCGCATCAGCGGTTGCCGAAATCCGTCGACGTGGCGCAATGGGCGCGTCAGATCCTCGCCCAGGCGGCGCCGCGGGCACTGGCACGCGGCATCGAGTTGACGCTCGACGCGCCCGACAGCCTCGAAGCGCAGATCGATGTGCCCGCGTTCCAGTCGATCCTGGAGAACCTGTTGAACAACGCGATCCGCTACGTGCACGACGGTGCTCAGGTGGTGGTCACGCTGCGCAGCGATGACGAGCGCCTGACCCTGTCCGTCGAAGACGACGGACCCGGCATCGCCGAGTCGGACCACGAGCGCGTGTTCGAGCGCTTCCACCGCGGCGTGGGCCACGACACACCCGGCTCGGGGCTCGGGCTGGCGATCGTCAAGCAGGCGGTCTCGCGCATGGGTGGATGCGTCGCGGTGTCGCAGGGACTGGCCCGGCGCGGCGTCGGCTTCCACGTGTCGCTGGTCTTGGGCGGGGCCGGGTAGATCGAGCGGGCGTTAACATGATTCGAGCGGCGAACCCGCCGCCTGCCTGCCAACCGGACTCAACACTGGAGCGAACATGATTGGAAGATTCCTTGTCGTCGTCCTTGCCGCCACGCTGCTGGCAGCCTGCGCGAACACGGCGACGGTCAAGACCGACTTCGACCCCAAGGCCCAGTTCGGCAGCTTTCGCAGCTACAGCTGGATCACATCCGGAAGCGGCAGCGAATCCGTGATGCCCCAGAGCGTCGTCGCGGGCATCGACGCACGGCTGCAGGCCGCGGGATGGAAACGCGTCGCCGAAGGCGACGTGCATGTCGCGGCGCACGTGACCCGCGTGCAGGGCCAGACCTTCAACAACTTCTACAGTGGCATCGGCCACGACCTCAACTGGCTCGGCATCGGCAGCGGCTGGCCGGGCTACGCGACGATGTCGGTCGACAACTATGAAAAGGGCACGCTGGTGGTCGACATGTTCGACGCTCGCACCAAGCGGGCGGTCTGGCGCGGCAGCGCCAGCGGGGTCCTGCCCGACGATCCCTCGCGCGTGAACGCCGCGGTGCAATCGGCGCTCGACAGGCTGTTTGCCGGCTTCCCGCCGGGGGGCACGTCCTCGCGGTGAAGCTCAGGGGCCTCCAAACGCGTAGCGAAGCCCGCCGCTGAACAGCCAGTTCTTCCAGCCGGCCGTGCCGGTGTTTTGCTGCCAGGCGACGTCCGCATAGACGGAGAGTCGCTTGCTCACCATCCCGCTCACCCCACCGCCGACCTGCCAGCCGCTTCCGAACTTGCCGAGCTGGAAGTTGGTGGCTCCGATCACAACGGTCCCGGGGTCGCTCGCGCCATAGAGATAGTTCAGCTTGAGATAGGGCGTCACGCGCGTACCCGATCCCGTCTCGATCGGACGCGTCAGTCGCGCGCCGACACGCCAAACACTCTGGCGCTGGTTCCCAAGGCTGGTATTGATGCAGTCGGCATCCCTGAAGTCGTCGAACCGGACCTGCTGCCAGACGTACTGGAGTTGAGGCTCGATCTCGAAGCCCGTGGACGCGATGGGGAGGGCATAGCCGACCTCGGCCGAGGCCGCATAGGTGCGCCCGTCGGAGTTGGCGACATCGCCGCCGAAATAGGCCGCCGATGTTGTCCTGGACTTGAGATCGCCCGCGGACAGGATGAAGTCCGCGTACCAACCCTGGCGATCCAGGTAGGTCGCGATCGCCGACAGGGTGCGTGTATCGGCGTTCGTTTCGCTGGCGCCATCCAGGGGCGCGTCGGGAGACAGCTTCGACTTGCCAAGGCTCAGCGCGCCTCCCACTCGCCATACGCCCGCATCGTCCTTTCTGAGCAGCGCACTGCCGCCCACCTGGAAGGCGGTGTAGTCCTGCTTCGCATCGAAGCCGTAGTTGCCAAAGCTGAGGTTCGTCCGGTAGTCGAATGACGAGCCATAGATGCGGGCAAAGCCCTCGAACTGCCCAAGGGCGCCCATGCGCTCCGAATCGCGAACTTCACCCAGCCTTCGATGCAGGCTGTCCAGGTCCTGCAGGCCGGCATTGAGCATGGCACCCGGCATCGTCAGGTAGGAAGCGACCTGTGGCGCGACCAGTGGGCGTTCGAAGTCGGAGATGGTCTCGGGCTTGTCAACATCCGGGCGCGGAGGCGGCGGCAGAGGCGGCGGAGGCGGGTCAGGTGCGGGAGACGGCGGAGGCGGCTCAGGCGCGGGAACCGGGGGAGGCGGTGCCGGTGGGGGCGGAGGGGGGCCGGGCGGTGGTGGCGGCGGTGGCGGCTCCGGAATGCTGCTCCCAATCGGCCGCGTGAGCCGGTAGTCCCAAGCCAGCCGGATTCCCGACAAGACTCTGCGATGGCGCTGCCGCGCCGTTCTGCGAGCCCGGTCCAAAGGGGTAAAGCCTGTATTGGTAGGGTGTGCCGCCCGTCACGTACCCATGCTCCAGAAGGAAAGTGGTCGGTGTCGAACTTCCGGCGACCTGGATGATGGAGACGCCGGTGTCCGGCAAGACGTCGTCCACGCTTTCTGCGCCGAGCACGTTCCGCGTGACGCGGCTTCCCGCAACGCGATTGGCCACATCGATCAGGGCCTGACGGGTCGCCGGAGAAGGATCGATCAGCGTAGCGAAGTTGACCAGCGTGGCGCCGCTCGCATTGCCGCGCACGAGAAGCCGATCGGTGATCTGCGCCGAGATCGGGCCTTGAAGTCCTCATCGAGCAGCGCACCCATCAACAGCTTGCTTCCGACGCCGCCCTGGTAGTTGCCGGAAACGAGCAGCACATTGCCGAACTGCAGTCCTCCGGTCATGGCGATCACGCCTTTGTTCACCATCGAGCCATCCAACTGCACGATGGACGGCAGCGTGGCGTCCGGATAGGCAAAGCCCCTTCCGACCTAGACGTACCCATTGTTGGTGAGCGCACCGGTCAGCCGGCTGTCGTAGGCCGCGAGCGATGCCAGAGGTCCGACCGTGATGGTGTCTGCGATCAGCACTGCTCCCGCGTTGCCTGGCGCCCCGATGGCGAGCACCCCGGTGCTGACCGTGCTTGTCTTTGCCTCGGTCCTTCCGAGCAGCGTCCAGCGATCCCCGACCATGTCGAGGGCTCCGAAGCTGAGGAAGTCGTTGCGTGCCGAGCCGGCGCCCTGAAAAATGACGCGGCTCGTGCCGCCACCGAGAGCAGGCCCATCGAGCAAGGCGCCGGTCTGCATCGTCAGCTTGCCATTGCCCGTTTCGAACCAGACGGACGCGGTGCCCCCTCTGATCGTGCCGGCCGTCGTGATGTCGGCAGAGCCGTTTCGCGTGTGGACACCGTACGTCGCCCCGCTGATCAATGCGCCCGCCGTGTTGACGAGCTGACCGCCGGTGCTGAAGTCGACGCCGATGCCGCCACTGGCTTGAACCGTGCCGGTATTGCTCATCGTCTGCGAGCCATTGACGAACTGCACGCCGTAGGCCGTGCCGCTCACCCGTGCGCCCGCGGTATTCTGGAAGTTGAGGTTGCCGCCTTCCAGTCGCACACCGGCGCCATTGCTGGCCGTGATGGTTCCGCTGTTGGTCGCGGCATCGTTCGCGTTGAGGAGGTAGATGCCATGGGTGCCGCCGGCGATCAGGCCTCCCGCCTCGTTGGTCACGGTTCCTCCCGCCCGGAACTGAACACCGGGGCCCACCGAGGCATTGATCGATCCGTAGTTGTCCAGCGCGCCTTGCGCGTTGACGATGGTCAGCCCGCCGCCGACCCCGCTGACCGAGCCAGCGACCTGATTCGCCAGCCGGGTACCTGCTTGCAGATACACGGCGTAGGTGTTGGCGTCGAGACTCGTCAGGCTCCCGTTGTTGTTGACTTGCCAGGCTCGGTTTTGTCCGAACAGTGCCTGCCCACTGTTCACGCTCACCGTGGTGTTCGGCAGCACATTGACGAACTGGCTGCTGTTCGGGTTGTTCTGGCTGTCGAGCTGAACAGTGCTCGTGTAGCTTCCGCTCACGGTGACATCCGCGAGCGTCGATCCCGCAGAACAGGCAAGCATCGCCGCGGCTATCGCCACCGCTCTCCGAGGGAATGCGTCTACCGGCTGAAGCATGGGCATGCCTTTCTGGTCGAGCGCCCCATCCTAGCGACGGGCCTCGACGAGGTCACCCGGTAGCGTGGCGATTTAACGTCACCTCTAGGCCAGTTCGCGAGCCTCCAACTCCAGGGCCAGCGCGGCCGCATCGGTGAACTCGTACGCCTGCAGACCGGCGCGCAACGCACCGACCACATTGGCTTCGACATCGTCGATGAACAGCGTCTCGCCGGGCGACACGCTCAATGCCTCCACGCAGCGCAGATAAGCCTGCGGCGCCGGCTTCGTCGCGCCGAACGAGGCCGTGGCGTGGATCGTGTCGCCGAACAGCGCCGCCACTTCGGGGCAGAGCCTGTCCATGTGCAGGGCGAGCAGGCGGCAGTTGTTGGTGAGGATCGCGATCCTGCAGCGCGTGGAGACAGTCCGCGCCATCCCGAGCACCTCCGCATCCAGCGTCATGGCCGCACGCCGCGCGTCCAGCCAGGCGTCGAGCGTCACGGGGCTTCCCAGGAGCCGGCCGAGCTCATCGAGGTAGTCCTCATCGCCGATCAGGCCCGCGTCCGCGCGTGACTCCAGTCCGGTTCCCCAGATGGCATGGCGCACCGCTTCGGTGCTCTGGAGCGTCGACGAGGCCAGACGGTCGACGCGCACCGACCGGTCGTAGTGGCAGAGCACGCCATCCAGGTCGAACAGCACCAGGGAGATCGATGCAGTCATGAGCCCGTCCGGCCTGGCCTCTGGCTGGCTTCGACCCTAGCCGGCAGTGGCGCGGCAGGCTGCGCGAATGATGCGGTTCGTGGGATTGGGCTCGACGTCGAGGAAGCGCATGGGCCGGCGATCGTTCGCGTAGTCGGTGACCTTGTGCGGCTGCCCTTGCCACAGCGGCACCGGGTAGAAGGCCGCGAACAGGTACTCGGCCTTGCGCGCACGGCAGTCGAAGACGACCTGCGACTCGTACGAGCGGTAGGGCACCTTCTCCCAGTTGAGCCTTTCCGTTGCCCGACTCACGCGCACGTTCATGGTCTTCTGCGCGCCGTGGGTCTGGATCGCGACCGGGTCGACCTCCACCGTATCCACGGATGCATCGCGCGGATTGCCTGTCACGGTGAACCAAACGGTCTGAGCCTCAACCTGGCACCCCACGAGGCCAAGCAACACGAGCCACCTTCTCACGTCGAATCCTTTTAGCTGGCGATCTTTTTTGATTCTAGCCAGCGGTCGACGCGCACCGCGCCCCTTCCGTCGACCCGCACGACCTCCGGATCGCCGGCGCCATGCAGCCGCTCGACCTCCGGCGCGCGCCGCGCCAGCACGGCCCGCTGGTTGACGTAGCCCTTGTCGGTGATCTCGCCCGCATCGATATCCGGCGGTGCGGAAAGCACCAGCGCCCGGACGGGGCATTGCGACGAGCCGCCGCCCGCGTCTCGCAACTCTCGCATCACACGCTGCAGCGCGGCGTGCCATTCTTCGCGCGGCCGCGACCCGCCTTGCGGGCTCGGAAAGACCAGCATGCCGATCTCATCGCGGTCGTGGCCGGTGATCACGATGTCCTGCGCCAGCGGCGCGAGCCGCGAGACCAGATCGACGCGCAGCGTGCCCACCGACACCCACGTGCCGCTCGTGAGCTTGAAGTCTTCCGCCACGCGGCCGTGGAACATCACGCCGCGTTCGGGCCGCTGCGTGTCCGCCAGAAAGCCCGCATCGCCGATCCGGTAGTAGCCCTCGTCGTCGAAGGCCGCCGACGTTTCACGTGGCGCATTGCGATAGCCGGGAAACACCGACACGCCCTTGACCCGCATCTCCAGCTTGTCGCCGTTGGGCACGAACTTCAGCTCCAGCCCAGGCAGGGGCGCACCGATGCAGCCCGCGCCATCGAGCCGCCAATGGGCCGTGGTGATGGCCGGCGAGGTCTCGGTTGCGCCCCAGGATGTCGTGAGCCACAGCGGCCGCTCGGGGCGCGCACGCCGGGCGACGGCCTCCAGCCGCTGCCAGGTCGAAGGCGCCAGAGCCGCGGCTGCATAGAAGGCCAGCCGCAAGCGCGACATGACCTCTGCAGCCAACGCATCGTCCGCTTCGAGGAAAGGCAGCAGCATGTCGTAGCCCCGCGGCACGTTGAACAGCAGCGTCGGTCGCACCTCGCGCAGATTGCGCACCGTCTTCTCGATCAGCCCCGGCGCCGGCCGCCCCTCGTCGATATAGAGCGCGCCACCATGGCACAGCACCATGTTGAAGTTGTGGTTCGCGCCGAAGGTGTGGCTCCAGGGCAGCCAGTCGACCAGCACCGGCTTCTCCTCGTCGAGGAAGCGCCAGGTCTGGGCCATCATCTGCTGGTTGGCGCACAGCATGCGGTGCGTGTTGATCACCACCTTCGGCTTGCCGGTGGAGCCGGAGGTCAGCAGGTACTTGGCATGGTCGTCGGGGAGGATCGCCTCGAAGGCCTGCATGACGGCCGGCGTCTCTTCCGTCTGCATCAAGGGGTCGAAGGGCAGGGCGCCGGTGTGCGTGTCGGCATGGCGGCTGAACACCTTCACCGCATCGACATCGCAGCCGGACAGTGCCGGCCCGTACACCTTGGCGTCCGATGCGTAGATCAACGCCGGATCGAGCGTGCGCAAAATGCCGTGCAGCCGCGTCGGGTCCTTCGCCATGCGCGAGTACGCACTGGACAGCGAACACGCCGTGCGGCCGATGTGCATCGTCGCGAGCATCAGCACCGCATGGTCGATCGCGTTGTCCGACAGGATCACCACCGGCCGGTGCTTCGCAATGCCCATATCGAGCAGGCTCTGCGCGACGGCGCCCACGGCGCGGCGCAATGCCTGGTAGTCGAGCTTTCGCCATCCTTCGCCGCTGTCGTCGCGCTCCGCCAGCGCCAGCGCGTCGGGCGTTTCACGGGCCCAGCGCTCCAGCCACTCGCCGATGCAGCGCGCGTAGGGCTTGAGCGCGACCGGCGAACGCAGCGCGAAGGAGCCGTCGTCGAAATCGATACGGACCGTGCGTGGCGGTGCGAGCTGGCTTTCGTCTTCGAAGAAGCCGGGAGTGGTCATGGACTTGTCTCCTTATATCTTTCAAATAATTCAAACTTCAGTGGTCGATGAGCAGGCAAGCGCGTCGATCAGTGAACGGGTTGACTCGCCACCGCGTAGCCTGGGTCTCCTGCGAGCCCGAGTTCGAACTTCAGCACAGGGCGCGCGGTGGTGGTCTCTTTGTTCTGCTGCATCCCGAATGGTTGAACGAACACATTTCGTATTCATAAGGCTGGGAGCCGGAGAACCGCTATGAGTGAACCTGTCTACGTGGGCATCGATGTCGCCAAGGCCAGCTTCGAGGTGGCTGTCAGCGGCGAGGCGCAAACCTTGAGTCTGGGCAATGACGAGGCGGGCCACGCTGAGCTGTGCCAGGTGCTGGTGCCGCTGGCGCCGCGCCTGATCCTGCTGGAGGCCACGGGCGGCCATGAGCGGCTCCTGGCGCTCGCGCTGGCTGCGGCGGGCCTGCGTGTGTCGGTCATCAACCCGCGCCAGGCACGCGACTTTGCGCGCTGCATGGGCAAGTTGGCCAAGACCGATCGCATCGACGCGCAGGTGTTGCGTGGCTTCGCTGCTTTGCTGGAAGCGCAGGGTCACGAGCCGCGTGCACTGCTCGATGAGCAGCAGCGCGAACTTACCGCGCTGGTAACGCGTCGACGCCAATTGGTCGCCATGCTGGTGGCCGAGCGCCAGCGCCTCGCGCTGGCCCACCCGAAGGCCAAGGCCAGCATCCTGGCGATCATGGATGCGATCGCCGCCCAGCTCCACGACGTGGACGGGCAACTGCGCGAACATGTACAGGCTCACCACGCCGACCTGGCCAAACTGCTGACCTCCGTCAAAGGCGTTGGCCCCACGACCGCCAGCACGCTGCTGGCGCAACTGCCCGAACTCGGCCACCTCAACCGCAAGCAGATCACCTCGCTGGTAGGCCTGGCGCCAATGAACCGAGACTCGGGCACTCTGCGCGGCCAGCGCCATATCTTCGGCGGGCGCGCCGATGTGCGTCGCGTGCTCTACGTCGCTGCGCTCGTCGGCACGCGCTTCAATCCGGTGCTCAAAGCCTTCTACGCAAAGCTGCTGGCCGCCGGCAAACCCAAGAAGGTCGCCCTCGTGGCCTGTATGCACAAGCTGCTGATCATCCTGAACGCCATCGCTCGCACCAAGTCGCCTTGGAGCCACGAGATTGCGGGCATTGCTCGAGTTAGTCATTCAAGATGGTTGCTGAGATGGTCGGCCGTGCGAAGCGCAAGGCCAGCCGTCCGTTGTCATTCGAGTGTGCCGCTGGTCGTCTTGTCGTGAATCAGGTTCAACAGCAGGGTGTCGCGGGTCGATTCCAGTTCGCCGATGCGTCGTGCGCCGAGTTCCGCTGCTACGCCTTCAACAACCCGCTGCTTGAGCTCGGCGGTCATCGTCGGCGCACCGAGGTCGCGCCACCAGTCCTCGATCGGCCCGCCCAGATGGTCCAGCACGTGCGCAATGCCGCCCGCGCCACCCGACAGATGCAGGTTCATGAACGGCCCCATCAGCGCCCAGCGCAAGCCCGGCCCGTGCGCGATCGCCGTGTCGATATCTGCCACGGACGCCACTCCCTGGTCCACCAAATGGAAAGCCTCGCGCCACAGCGCCGCCTGCAGCCGGTTCGCGATGTGGCCCTTGACCTCGCGCTTCACGTGGATCGGTCGCTTGCCGATCGCGCTGTAGAAGGCCATCGTGCGCTCGATGGTGTCGGCCGATGTGTGCTCGCCGCCCACCACCTCCACCAACGGAATCAGGTGCGGCGGATTGAAGGGGTGCCCGAGCACCACGCGCTCCGGATGGCGGCATGCGGACTGCACGCCGGTGATCGCCAGCCCCGAGGAGCTGGAGGCGAGCAGCGTGCGCGGCGCCGCTGCCGCGTCCATGCGGCGGAACAGTTTGATCTTGATGTCGATGCGCTCCGGCCCGTTCTCCTGCACGAAGTCGGCAGCGGCCACCGCGTCTTCGAGCCGGTCGTGAAAGTGCAGCCGCTCCACCGATGCACCCTCGGCCAGCCCGAAGCGCTCCATCGTCGGCCAGTGCTGCGCGACGGCCGCACGCAGCCGCGCTTCCGCGCCGGGCGAGGGATCGGTGGCATCCACATCCAGGCCCCGTGCGAGGAAGTACGCCGCCCAGCTCGCACCGATCACGCCGGTGGCGACGACCGCCACGCGCTTCACCGGATCTGCCGCCGCGCTCATCACAGCCCTCGCCGCGATGCGGCGGGCGCGAACTCGGGCACCGGCAAGCCACGGCGCGGCAGGCCCATCATCTCGCGTGCCTCCGCAGGGGTCGCGGGCTCCATGTCCATCTCGCGAATGACCCGCACGATGCGTTCGGTCAATTGCAGGTTGGTCGCCAGCTCGCCCTGCCGGTAGTAGAGGTTGTCTTCCAGCCCCACGCGCGCATGGCCGCCGAGCAGCAACGCGCTGATGTTCGCCTCCAGCTGCGAAGGGCCGATGCCACTCACGCAGAAGATCGCGCCCTTGGGCAGCGTGTCCACCATCATCTGCAGATGGCGCGGCGAGAAGGGCATCGCGTTCTGGAAGTTGCGATGCACGTTCATCACCAGGTTGATGAAGTAGGGCTCCTCGTCCAGCCCCTCGTTGATCAGCGTGGTCGTGTCCTGCAGGATGTGCGTGGGGCTGAACACCTCCCACTCGGGCTTGATGCCGCGCGCCTTCATGCCGGCGGCCAGCTCGCGGCCCTTGCCGAGCGGCGTGTCCATCAGGATGTCGCGGCCTTCGAAAGAGAGGTTGAGCGTGGTCGCGTCCAGCGTGCACATCTCGGCGCCTGCATCCATGCCCTTGATGCGCTCCTCCCACGCAATCTCCCAGCGGTTGCCCGGCAGCGGCTTGACCATGTCGCCGTGCACGCCACCACCCGTGGAGTTGTTGATCACGATGTCGCAGCCCGCCGCGCGGATGCGCGTGTTGATGTCGCGGTAGACGTCGGCATTGCACGTTGCGCCATCGTCGGGCCGGCGCGCGTGGATCGCGGCCACGCTGGCGCCGGCGTTCCAGCAGCGCACCACGTCCTCGGCGATCTCGGCGGGTTGCGTGGGGAGATGGGGGTTCTGCGATTTGTGCGCCATCCCACCCGTAGGGGCAATGGTCACGATCACCTTGCGCTTCGACATGAGGTTTCTCCTGTGAACAGCGCGCTATTATTTTTGGCTGCCCGCGCCGAGGCAGTCATCGCGACGACATTTGAGATCAGGGTTTACGAGGCGCTGGAGCGTTCATGCATCACGACAACAAAAAATCCCTGTCCCTTTCGATCCCCACGCTGCTGGAGCTGTCCGGCTGGTTTCCGCAACTGGAGCGCGAGGCGCAGGCGCGCGTGCTCGACGACATGCGCGAGCAACGCGTCGCCGCCGGCGCCGCGCTGTGCCGCCGCGGCGAGACCCCGATGCATTGGTACGGCACGCTGGAGGGGCTGCTCAAATGGTCGCTCACGTCTGACGACGGCCGTTCCGTCACCTTCGGCGGCCTGTCGGTCGGCAGCTGGTTCGGCGAGGGGACGCTGCTGCGCGCCGTGCCGCGCACCGCCGACATCATCGCGCTGAGGGACAGCCGCGTCGCGGTGCTGCCCATCGACACCTTCGAGTGGCTGCACAGCACGCAGATGAGCTTCAATCACTTCCTGCTCGTGCAGATCAACGAGCGGCTGCACTGGTTCATGGGCAACTACGCGGCGCAGCGGCTGCTCGATACCGACAGCCAGGTGGCGCGGGCTCTGGCGGGGCTCTTTCATCCGTGGCTGCACCCGCTCGGGCAGACGCACCTGGAGACCTCGCAGGAGGAGATCGCGAATCTGTCGGGGCTGTCGCGGCAGCGGTGCAATGCGGCGCTGAATCGGTTGAAGGAGGCGGGGCTGTTGAGGATCGAGTACGGGGGGATTACCGTGATTGATCTGGAGGGGTTGCGAAGGCATCTATGACTGCTTCCTCGTCACGACCAGTCATAGGAGCCTTCGCCCGAGCTATATCTTTCCCATCAACAGCAATACGACCACGACCAGCAACACCAGCCCGATGCCGCCGCTGGGGCCGTAGCCCCATGTCCGACTGTGAGGCCAGGTTGGCACTGCGCTCACCAGCATCAGGATCACGACGATCAGCAGAATTGTTCCCAAGGTCATTTCATGTCTCCTCTCAGTGAGTCGTAGCAGCGCAGGGTTCGAGAGAAGTCACGCAGCGCTCCGATGCCGCTTTCCTCGGCTTGCCGACACCAGTCTTCCAACTGTTCCACCAACTGCTCCTTCGTGGCAGTGGATCGGCCCCATAGGGCAGTGAGATCCTGCCGTGTCGAATAGATGGTGCGCAGCACGGTGCTGGAGTCCAGCGCTTGTCTCAGGACCGCGCGCTGCGGTTCGGGCAATTGCGCCGCATCTCTTTGCAGCAGGTACTTGACCGGGTCCAGCGCCTTGAAGTCCATCGAACCGGGCAGCACTCTGGCTCGGAGGCTGCAAATTTCCCTCACGGCAACCGGACGCAGCGATCGGGCGAACCTGGCCAGCACCTCGTAGCGGTGAGTGACGACAGCTTGCAGGGTGCCCGCGTCA